>JABWAN010000703.1 GCA_013361015.1 Candidatus Zhuqueibacterota bacterium
GCGAGGCCGAGCAGCTCGCCGATCGCGTAGGCATATTCGTCAATGGCAAATTGGCGGCGCAGGAGTCCATTGAAAATTTGCGCCGCACGTTTTTGGCGAACGGGACGATTGAAGACATGTATCTGCATTATGTCGGGAAGGAAAAACATGAGGATTAAAAAAAGCAGGCGCAGGCCGGAACCCGAAGAAAGTGAAGAATGCACACAGGACGCGAAGCCGTGAAGATCTCACGCAGGAAAAACTTTGCGCATCACGTGCGTCACTGCGCCTTTGCCTGCGGCTTTTTTTTATTGGGCTGCGGCCCTTCCGAAATCAAGCCGGTGGAAATTTATCCCGAAGACATGTGCAGCCAGTGCCGCATGGCCGTGTCAGATCATGCCTTTGCCTCGGAGATTGTTACTGCTACAGGCGAAGTTTTCAAGTTCGACGATCTTGGCTGTTTGAATGGCTTCAAAGCGAAAACTCCCGATCTCGACATCGCTGCCACGTTTGTGAAAGACTTCGAAACCAAACATTGGCTGCCTTTGGAGCGTAGCACGATATTGAAAACCGGCATTAGCACACCGATGGGGTCGGGCTTGGTGGCATTTGCAGATTCCGTGCAAGCCCAGGAGTACCTCAAAAAATTCCCAGTACACGAGTAATTTTTTCAAATCGGGCGGAGGTTACACCGCTTGATTCATTGTGCCGGCGACACGTCTGAAAAATCCGGCACTGGCAGGAGGATAAAACCATGGCATTCAAGATTCGTCGTGTGGATTACTTCTACACCACGGTTAAAGATCAAGCCGGAGAAGCATACAAGCTGCTTTCGCAACTGGCCTCGCTTGGCATAAATCTACTCGCCTTTTCAGGCATACCGACGGGCCCCATACGCACGCAGCTTACCCTCTTCCCGGAAGATTCTTTGAAAATGAAAGACGCCGCAAACAAGGCAGGACTTCGATTGGATGGACCGCATCCCGCGCTCTTGGTTCAGGGCGATGATGAATTGGGGGCGCTGGCCGGCATTCACGAGAAACTCTTTGAGGCCAATGTCAGCGTTTATGCATCAAGCGGTGTCTCGGATGGAAGAGGAAGTTATGGATACATTATCTACGTCAGGCCGGATCAATATGAAACTGCGGGAAAGGCTTTGGGCGTGTGAGGCCGGGACTGAGACGGCTCAATTAAAAACTAAAGCACACATTGCACAACCGAGAATCTGGCGATGGACAAAAGCACAATCCTTGATATTGCCCAGCAGGAACTGACCATCAATATTCGCAACAAGTGGACGCTCATTTTCGCCCTGGTGTTTGGCGCGTTGGTGGTGAGTATTTCCTACTTCGGCATGCGCACAGAGGGCTTTGCCGGCATGCAGAGCTTCGCGCGCACTTCGGCCAGCATGTTGAATCTCGTGCTCTATCTCGTGCCTTTGGTGGCGCTCATTATGGGTACGCTGAGTTTCACCGGTGACAAAGGCGCGACCGAATTGCTTTTTTCGCAGCCGGTGTTGCGCAGCGAGGTGCAGCTTGGCAAATTGCTCGGCGTATTTTGGTCGATCACGTTGTCGACGCTCATCGGCTTCGCAGTCGCCGGCGCTCTGGTCGTCGCCGGAAACGGCGTTGCCGGTCTGGCGCGGTACGCCTTCTTTGTCCTGCTTTCTCTGGCGCTTTCACTCGTCTTTTTGTGCCTCTCAGTTTTGGTTGCCACGATTAATCAGCGCAAAGCCAAAGCGTTTGGCATGGCGCTGTTTCTGTGGTTCTTTTTTGTGCTCTTTTACGATCTGCTCGCGCTCGGCGGCACGCTGTTGCTGCGGGGCAAATCGGCCAACGTATTTCTGTTTCTCTCCTTGTTTGGCAACCCGGTAGACATGGTGCGCGTGGCCTCACTCATTGTGCTGGACGGTGTTACCATTTTCGGCGCGGCGGGCGCGGCGCTGCTGAGATTTCTCGGCGGCAAAATGTTGAGTGTGGCACTGCTGGTGCTGGGGTTGTCGATTTGGGTTGCCATACCGCTTTGGTTCGCACAACGTCTGCTCAAGCAACAAGACATCTAAAATAAAGTCGAGCGCAGCCGGCATGCGCGACGAGCTCTTGGCAACTTGGATGATTTGTGCGGCCCAAATCGACTCAGCTCTTTTTGAGGAAAGCTTGTGAAGAAGAAATTCTATCTTATTGGTGGAATCGCACTGCTCGCGTTTGCGATCATGGTTTTGGCGCTGGCAAGACGGGCCGCCGAACGTGAACGGCACGAGCAACTTCACTACGAGCAGGAAGAAACCGAACTCATCGTTTCCAACCTCATCGACGCGCGCATTGTTCTGTTTAAAGCGGGGAAAAATCTTGCGGACACAACTCGACTCACAGCGTTTAACGGCGAGCGTATGTGGCTGCGCCGCGGCAATTACTTTCTGCGCGTCGAGCAGCACAGCGGCAGTTTCTTTTTCATTCCCGTGGCGCTCTTTGGTTATCGCTCGGGTCCCGACGAAGGCGGTGCGTTCATCGTGACGCTGCGCCCACTCCCGCGAACCTATCCTGCACGCCTCTTCGCGCACTTACCGGAATTTGTTTACATTCCCAGCGGCATTTTCCTTTTTGGTGATCGCTTGAATCCACGCGAGCCGCACTATCTTTGGCGCACGAGTTACTTCATCAGCCCTTTTGAGGTGACCAATGCGGAGTTCCGCGAATTTCTCGACGATCCCAGCGGCTACAATGATGAAGCGAACTGGACAAAGGCCGGAAAACGTTGGAAGGGTGCGAGATCTTCTCAGGTGACGGCATTGCTGAAATCCGAAGATGCTGAATACGAACGCTTCGGACAGGCCGATCAGCCCGTGGTCTGGGTGAACTGGTTTGAAGCCAATGCGTATTGTCAATGGCTGACGAAGAAAATTGGCAACGGACGCTGGCTGTTTTCTCTGCCCACCGAAGCGGAATGGGAAAAAGCCGCGCGCGGTCCGGACAATTTGGACTATGGGCTGAGCATGTCCATCAGCGACAATGAAACTTCCTGGTACAATTGGAAAAAAAATCCCAGTGCCGTGGTTACTGTCATCGGGATGCGAGATTCCTTCACCGCTTATCGCCCGAATCGTTTCGGGCTTTATCATGTTGCCGGCAATACCGTGGAATGGACGCAATCAATCAACCGGCCATTCAACAAGGAGCAACCTTTTGCAGAGGATGACCGCAACCATGATGATACCGCGGGTTTGCGCGTGGCGCGCGGCGGTTCGTGGTACAGTGCAAGCGTAGCACTGTTGCACTTGTCCTATCGTGATGCTTTCCAACCGGAACACAGTAGTCAGGATATTGGGTTCCGCATTGTTGCGCGAATACTCCCGTGAGCTTGTGCGGGGTGCCATATAAAATGGAGAGATGCCGATACGATTGTGGGGCATTGATGTGCCGACATAAAAGCAATCGCGCCAAAGGAGCATAACTTCATCTTGACTTTGAAAACAAAAAGGTGATTCTTCCAGAAAACTATGATGAATTCAATAGAGAAAATCTCTCTATGCAAAGGCTTTACCTTGCTGCTTCTGCATTCTGCTTTGATAACTACTCAAGCGTAAATCGCCAACAGCAACTGTGGCAAGGTCGAGTTCATCGGTTTGAAGAACTAAACGCCTCAGCAAGTTTTGGACAGCCTGGCTCATCTTTCACCCCGCAGGAACTTCGCTGCTGCATGCCAATACGCTAAACAGTGAATATTTCGGCGCAGTTGCAAATAGGTTGGCCAAACGCGGCTATGCTTTCGTTTCGTTGGAGGAAGCGTTGCGCGACGAAGCCTATCGCACCGAAGACACTTACACCGGGCCGGCGGGCATTTCATGGCTGCAGCGTTGGGCCATGGCGCAAGGCAAAACGGGAGAATTTTTCAAAGGCGAACCCCGCACGCCGGAGTTTGGGCTCAAAGCT
>JABWAN010000704.1 GCA_013361015.1 Candidatus Zhuqueibacterota bacterium
AGCTAAAAAGATTTTTATTAAAATCTAGTGGACTGTTTGTCCTCTAGGGCTTTGAAAATTTTTTTACTCCTCACTGTGAACTTAACGTTGTAGTGCTAGGTGAAAATTTACGCATCACTGGGTGACTATTCCCCCAGCCCGCCAGCGCTTCCAACATGATTGTTTTCATCGGGTTTTGCTGCGCAGCCAATGCGTATTTTTTAACCCAGCGATTAGCCCGCCTCGAATCTTCCAATCCTAAGATTTCAAAAAATCAAAGGCTCCTTCCTCGATAATATTTGGCTCTCCCTTTGCAATCTCTTCGCTTTGCGAAAAAAACATAAGGAGGTTTTGTGAGCAAGCCATCTAGGCAAGATGAACGGTGTTGGCGTGAAGAGGAGATGGCTACCGCAATAGAAGAATATCTTTCGGAGCATCCCCACGCCTCGGACACTCTAGAAGGAATTGCGGGGTGGTGGATTATTCAGCAGCAGATTCGGGTCGAAGTCAAAACCTTGAAAAAAGTTTTGGCTCAATTAGTGGGGCGCGGTCTTTTAGAAGAAATCAGGAATGGCGGCAGAGCACAGTACCGTCTTAAAGCTTGCGGGAGGTAAGCCACATTTTCAAACCAAGTGTGCTTTATCATTGCCTGCACGCAATGGAAGCATTTGAGCATTTTCGAATTGCTTCCCTTCCAATACTAATCCGGGAGAGCGGAATCTGTGGGCCTGCCGCCGGTGCGATTTATTTGAAACTTAAACTTCCGTTTATTCCAAGATAACGCGGAAGGTGCATTTTGTTTGCGGTCTGAAGCAGGCTGCAGGCCCGCAGTAAAATAGTTCAAATGCGCGTGCACAACTGCGATCATGAAAAGACGATCGGAGTGAAATCAAAGAACTGAGTATTCACCGTTTAAGGTAGGCGTCCTTTTCATCTCCCCTTTCATTATCATCGTTGCGCTATCCGTAACGAACGTGCCGACGCAAAATTCTGTTTCTACTCCGATTCTCTCAGCCAGGGCTCTTCTTCTCGCCAGTGGAATGCGGAGCAGTACAATTACGCGTGTCCTCACGGCTTTCATTTCAGGATGATTTAAAGCTAGGCAGGCGGGCCATCTCTTTTAGCTTTCGGATGAAGTATTATCATTCTGAGAATATGCCAGACTGTGCGATTTGGCAAAAACGAGTTTTCCTCGGGGCAGGATAATTTTCAAACGTCTTCCGCGGATTGGAATTGGCCTCGAAGATGATCTTCACAGTGGCGGGTTCCATGGAAAGTCTGATTGCACGGCTTCGAGACACGCTTGCGTTGGAAAAATTGATCGGCGAAGCGCCGGCTTTTCTAAAAGCGATCGCACCGCTCCCGTTCGTGGCCAAGGGTGAGGCCACGGTGTTGATCACCGGCGAAACCGGCACGGGTAAAGAACTCGTGGCACGGGCAATCCATTACTTAAGCCCGAGAGCGGCATTTCCTTTTGTTCCGGCGAATTGTGGCAGGCTACAGGACACGCTTTTAGAAGATGAGTTATTCGGGCATGAACGCGGCGCCTTTACGGATGCTCACACCCGGAGGGACGGCCTCATTGCCCACGCGGAGCAAGGGACCTTGTTCTTGGACGAGGTAGAAGCTCTAAGCCCAAAAGCGCAAGTGGTGCTTCTGCGCGTGCTCCAGGAAAAAAGAATTCTTGCCCTAGGCTCAAGCCGTGAACAGGAAGCGGACGTGCGCATCATCGCTGCCACCAATGCGCCGCTTGCACAAATGGTTCAGGCGGGCAGCTTTCGCGCGGATTTGTATTATCGGCTCTGCGTTTTTTTGATCAACCTGCCTCCGCTCCGTGAACGCAAAGAGGATGTTGTCCCGTTGGCGCGTCACTTTCTAAAGAAGCATGCTCCCCTTGGTCGGGAGGAACTGCAAATTGCTCCCTCGGCTTGCGAAGCTTTGATTGCCTATGATTGGCCCGGGAATGTTCGAGAATTGGAAAATGCGATCATTCGTGGCGCCAGTCTTTGCCAGGCAAATATCGTCGAGCTCGAAGATCTGGGGCTGCCTTCTATTAAACCAGACTTGCATAGTCTCGCTTCAGTTTTGTCATCCGAATTTTGCTCCTTTAATGCCATGAAGCAGCAAGCAATCACTAATTTTGAGCAGAGCTATCTCAACTGTCTCATGCAGCACTACGGCGGCAACGTGAGCCATGCGGCCTCTGCGGCCGGAAAAGACCGACGCAATTTTGGCAAGCTGCTCAAGAAACATCGCATTGATCCCAAACATTTTACCGCTCAAAAAGTATGAATCGAATATTTGCCGGCGGGCGCGAGGGAGAAAGAGAGGCTTTTATCGCGTCGCGCTGTGTAGAAAAATACGCTGCAGTATGTATAAATCAACGTGCGCTCTTATTGTCTGATTCACAATAGCATTCAAGCAAGCTTTGATTCTGCCTTTGCGTTGTTTCGTACCCACCACACTGCCTTTCGTTTTTGGTTGTCCCTCCTAAACGCTTGAAACTCCAGTTCACATTTGCAAGCATCTTTGTGGCTGCGTCTTTGCTATACAATTAATCAAAAAGGGCTTCCTCCTTGAGCAAATCATTAAAACGAAACAAGGATGAGCTGCTACATCAGGAACTGCTGACGAATTCCATCCTCGCATATCTTGCGGAGCATCCCCACGCTTCGGATACTTTGGAAGGCATAGCAGAGTGGTGGGTTATGCGACAACAAGTTCGTGTCGGGGTTAAAATGCTAAAAAAAGCCTTATCCGAGCTAAAAGAGCGTGGCTATGTGGAAAAAATCGGCAGAGGCGAGAAAGCGCAATATCACCTCAAAACCGAGGCGATCGAGTCGCATCTGAAACTCAGGGGCGGTGACGATGCCATTGTTCCGAAGACCAACGTTGGGTAGCGCAATACTCATAGCGTTTTGCAATTGTGTGGAAAGGAGATCATCCCGAGTCGTGAGCACGGGACGCGAAATCTGTACGCGAATAGCTTTCGCGTCGCCACCCTCCTCGGAATGACAGAGCTATCCATTTGAAGAACGCGATTATCCTTTTCAGGTTCACAAACATAGAAAACGTTCGCGGTCGGTGCAACTTATCACGTTCGAGGCTGGAAAATGCAATTTCAAAAATTTTTGTTCTGCTTTTCGTTCGCCCCATTTTTACTGGCGGCAGACTCCATTTGGGCACAAGAAGAAGAGCAAACTCCGAGTGAAAGGCCCCGGCTTCGCGCGAGCAGCCCATTCTCGCATAGCAATTCAAATGGCACGATGGACGGGAATAAGGAGGCAATTTTGAGCGACTCCATTGCCAATCTCATCACCATCGAACCGGAAGAAGGCGGCGTGCCCGCGGCCGGGCCTACGGTCGTCAAAGTGTTCGCCACATCGAAAGAAATTTTCATACGCGCGCGCTGTTACGATAACGATCCTTCCGGCATTGTCTCTTTCACCAAAGCGCGAGACACCGAGCTTGATGAAGAGGATCATATCCTGATCGTGCTCGATACTTTCATGGACGGCCGCTCCGGATATGTCTTTGCGGTCAATCCGAGCGGCGCGCGTTTTGACGGCCTCGTGATCGAACAAGGTGAAGATGTCAACAGCGAGTGGGATACTATTTGGGAGGCGACCACTGCCATTGACGACGCTGGGTGGTTTGCGGAAATTCGTATTCCCATCAAAAGCCTCGGCTTCAAACAAGGTTTAACGGAGTGGGGCTTCAACATCGAACGTCGCGTGCAGCGTTTACAGGAAAGCAGCCGCTGGTCCGGCGCCAAACGCGACTATGAAATTTTCCAAACCAACCTTGCTGGGTTGCTGACCGATCTGCCGAAATTCGATTTGGGCATTGGATTGAGCATCCGCCCCGCGCTCCTTGGCAGAAGCCGGAAGCCTGAACCCGGCGCAGAAGTGGAG
>JABWAN010000008.1 GCA_013361015.1 Candidatus Zhuqueibacterota bacterium
AGTAATCGATCGTCTTGAAACGGCGATCCAGCGCGGGCGGGCCGCAAATCTTCGCGCCGATCATCAAATAGATTTTCATCAAACGCGGAATTTTAACCTCTTTCACCTCGTTCGCGCGGAAGCCTTCTTCATAACAAAGATATTGCGGCTGGGGAACGATTTTATATTCGGGGTGAATGTGCCGTTGCGCCACCAAATAGTCCATCACGCGCTTCCCCTCTGCCGGGTCTTGACTCGTCAACGAGCAGCAGCCGAACAAATAGCGTTTACGATTGTGCGCGAGATATTGCGCCAAGCCGCGCCACAAAAGATAGAGCACTTGAATGTTGCGATATTCCTGCGCCACGCACGCGCGCCCGAGCTCCACGGATTGCTGCACGACTTCTGCGGGCAATCGCGAGAGATCGAATTCGCTGGCAGAATAGAATTGCTCGACGCCTCCGGCCATCTCCAAAGTCTGCATGCGATACGTGCCGATGGCTTCATTCGCTGCCGTATTCCACACGATGATGTGATGACAATTGGCGTCAAACTCGTCCTCGTCGCGGCCGGAAGCATACGACGAATCCAAGCCTTCCCCCAGCTCCAAATTGAAGATGTCAAAACGCAACTTGAGAATGGTATCCAGCTCGGCGCGATTTTGCGCGAAGCGCAACAAATATTTGCCTTCGGAAATTTCAAGATTGGGAAGGTATGCAGCGAAGCGGGGATATGACTCGCCTTCCGAATTGCTCATCGTGAGACCTCTTTCCTTCCTCCGTAACTGATCGCGGACGACTTGCAACTCAAAAGCTTATTGTAAACGGATAATGGCGCAGCGGATAAAGCAAAGGCGGTATCCGCTTCCAGCAAAATCCGCTTACGGAGAAGCCATTGCTTTGAAAGCGTCGATTGCACTGATAATGGGTGCGCGACTATGCGCGCGTAGCATTTTAAATTTAAAATTGAAGATTTCCAATTTAAAATTTTAAAAAATGCTTGACTCCAAGACGCGATAGGTTTTCGGATCGGCACGCAAGGACAAGAGGTTGTCGTGTTGCCAGACTTCACCGGTTATTTCAACCGGCCGCGCCACCATCGTGAGCACGTCTTCATTGACCGCGCGCCCGGCGCTGGAAACGAGCAGCAAATACGTAATTTCGGCTCGTTGGTTGCGCACGACCAAAATTGGCGGGCTGCCGCCGGCAATGCAACGCACGGCGCAGGCTTGGTGTGTTTTCATCTCACCCGGGTTCATCACTCCGAGAAAGCATTTGCTGTCCACGATCTCGCCGGCGAGCGTGAACGTGCCGAGCGATTGCGGCTGGGAAGTTACAATCGTTGCGGCCTCGGCTAGCAACGCGATGGTATTCGGCGCAAGCTCGATCATGGTTTGATCGTCGCGATAAATCAGTGTGCCTTGCAGCTTCACGCGTTTGCCGTTGAACGGCGAGACTTCCGGCAATGCGCCGTGTTTTCCTTCTGCCACCAGAAGATAGCGTGAGAAGGTCGGCAAGCCTCCGCTCTTTCCCGGTCGTAACACTGACAACGTCGGATAGGGCGCGAGGCTAATCATGCCTTCGAAACTGCGCGGTTGCAAAAATTCAAACACGCTAAAAGCAAAGCTTTTTTGTTTGATCACAAAAAGCAATGCCGCCAATGCGCCGCACGCAAGCGCGACGAAAATGAATTTGCGCAGATGCACGGCAATGCTTCTAGGCGCATGCGGCAAGTAGCCGATGTAGAAGTCTTCGGATTTCTTTTGATTAGGCACACGAGACTCCGAGTTATCGCTGATCACTTTCAAATAGCCTGTCGTTCTGGAAGAATCTTTCCTCGTGCTCGGAAAAACTCCGTGCATAAGAGGGGCGCAAACTATTGAGAAGCTCCTTTCAGATTCACAGAGAATTCTACCCTCATACAATCCTCGCAGGTTCAACAAACGTCCCAGGCGCATTGGGGCGATTGCGCACGAACACGCGGCCGTTTTCAATCTTCACGTCGAACGTAGGAATCTTCTCCGTAAACGGCGGCGGCGAGGAGCCGTTTTCCGGCAAGTATTGATAACCGTGCCACGGACATGTGATGCAGCCGTCGATGATCCTACCTTCGCCGAGCGGGCCGTTTTGATGTTGGCAAACGTTTGAGACCGCGGAAATTTTGCCGCCGTATTTGAAGATCGCCACGCGCTCGCCCGCGAGCGTTACGATCTGCGCACGGTTTTCGGGAATATCATCGACCGCGCACGCCGCAACGAATTCATCTTGGGAACCCGAGCATTCGTGTTGATCGAGTTCTCTCTCTTTCATCGCTGCGCGAAGATGCAAACCGAGCACGAGCCCCATTCCCGTTGCAATGAGTTTGGCCGGAATGGGGCTCGTCTCGGCCTGCAAAAAACCGAGCGTGACGTGCATGATGATCAATGCATAGGCAAGATAGACCATCATGTGCAGCGCCTTCCACACCGGCGCGGTAAGATTGGCGAGCCAAAAATCGTGACTGGTGGCGGCCATCAAAAATAAAATGGTGAGCGCAAGCACGCCGAGAATTTCGAAAGGAAAATTCGCAAGGCTCGCGTATTGCGTGTTGCTCGTTAAAACACTGAGCAGTGGATTGACATTTCCCAACGCATGAAACTGAAAAATGGCAAACGCGCCGTGCGCAAGCGCAAGCACGAACATGGTGACGCCCATGTGGCGGCGATTGTAGAGCAACGGCAGAAAGCGTTCATCCAAACGGCAGAGCGGGCCAATGATGAGAATGACGTGCAGGAGCACAAGCGCACACGTGCCCAATGCGCGAATCAGCAAAGTTTCCGCAGTGAGGTTCGGATGCCAAATCAAACCCGCCATGATGAACACGGTGAGATAGAGCATCACACCGCCAAGCAAGACGGTATCATAAATTTTCTTTTGCCGATTCCAACCAACCGCGCGATAGCCCACGCTCATGGTTGCCCTCCTTGTGAAATCGTCAAGGAAGCAGAGGCTACCACAGCCTGATGTCCCAAGCTATACAAGATCACTTTGCCGTCAACGCGCTCCATGGTTCCAGGCAAGAGCCAACTGCGTTTTTGCCTTCCGGCGAGGGCGCCGAGCAAGTGAGCCTCTTTTAGAAGTTCCTGCTCATTGCCGGAAGTCCGCGCGCTCCAATAGACCAAAATGTCGGGCGCATGCACATCTTCTCGAGGCTGCAGCTCAAGAGCGAACAGCAAGCCTGAAGGTGCATCGGTATAGACGCGCGTGGTGATTTTTATACCGGGCCAGAGATCTTCCTTTTCAAAAATCATACGCGGCAAAGCAAAGGGCTCGTGACTCAAGGCGGACGGGGCTGCGTGCATGGTTGGCGACGCTTTACGCGCAAGCAAGCCGAGTGCAAATGCCAGCGGCAACACAACCGCGAGAATTGTGAGGTTGAGGCGATGACGCTGTCGTAAAGGATGAATCATAATTCTGGGATAGTCTTGCAACCCAATGCTTCCGGGTCGCATGTAAGTTCTCCGCGCGGGATTATGGAAACCCCGGCCAAGCTGAGGTTGAACATTTCAAAACTTCGCATCAGTGCGCAGACTGCAATCGCGGGTGGTAACAAAAAACAACCACGTACTTTTCCGAGAGCCTCCACTCTCTTCGAATGCGTGGTTGAGATTTTTATACATGCTGCGCTGCGCCATTCGCTTCAATGCGCGCGCGCGGCGCGGCGATGCGGATTGTTTTCTGCGGGAGGATGGCTTCGTTTCAGCCAGCGTTTTGCCAGCACCGGCCAAAGCGCCACCGCACCCGGAAAAATTAAGAGGCGAAAGCCAATCGTTCCGGCCTGCGCCGACGGATCGATAACGCTGGCGCCTTTGAGCACAAAAGCGAACGCGAATAGCAGGCCGAGACCCAAATAGAGACCGAGCAAAGTTAGTAGGATTTCTGCAAACGGCATGAGTCACGTGACTTAGTTTGTGCTAACGAAAAAGCTTCTCTACAAAGTTTACGCGAAGCTGGGACCAATGATGGGAATTTGTTGCCGGCGAATGATGAGCACAACAAGGCTGCACACGAAGACGACCACTGCCAGCGCGAACAACTCACCGCGATCATTGACGGCCGGGAGCGCGATGCCGAGTTTGGTTAAGTGACTCAAGATCGCAACCGTGATCGTTCCCAACGCGAGGATTGCGCCGAAGGTGACCGTGCTGGGAATCAAAAGCAATACTGCGGCGATCAACTCAACCACGCCGGACCCGATGCGACCCCACGGCTCGATGCCGAGCGTGGTGAAAATGTAAACGGATTCTTGTGCACCGGTGAATTTGAAAAAGAGCGTTTGCAACAGAATGACGGCGGTGATCACTTGCAGAATCCAACTGAGGATGGCTTGATTCTTCGTCAACTCCATTTGAAATCTCCTTGCAGTTTATTTATGCTTCGAGTGTTGTTCGTGCATGAGCATTTTGCCCGTTGCCTTTCTAAACTGTCGGAGATCGAGGTGAAACCTTACAAGTGCTCGGGCGAAGTCGGACTTGCGCATAAGACTCGTCGCGAAAATATAGACTCGTTTGCGCAAGTCCGGCTTCCTTGAAATGGAATGGCGACGCAAGCACAACTTCACTCGCTGTCGCCGCTGATCATGCCGCCGAGCAAGCCCGCACCGAAACCGGCAAAGGCGCGGCTCTCCTCCCGGCCGCCGCGCGAGGCGGCGATGATGCGATCGGCCAAACGCGAGAACGGCAGGCTTTGCAAATAAACTCTTCCCGGCCCGGTGAGCTTCACCAAGAACAAGCCTTCGCCGCCGAAGAGCGCGTTCTTAAAACCGCCGATGAATTGAATATCATAATCCACCGTCGGCGCGAATGCGACAAGACAGCCCGTGTCCACGCGCAACGTTTCGCCGTGCGCGAGTTCGCGTTGCAGAATCGCGCCGCCGGCGTGGAGAAAAATTCTGCCATGGCCTTCGAGGCGTTGCAAGATAAAACCTTCGCCGCCGAAAATGCCCGCGCCGATGCGCTTAGTAAATGCCAACTCGATTTCAATGCCGCGCGCCGCGCACAAAAATGAATCTTTCTGACAAAAGAAAGTGCCACCGAGTTTATCCAGCTCAAGCGGAATGATGCGACCCGGATACGGCGCGCCGAAAGCAACGTGGCCCTTGCCCGGCCCGTTGTACATGAACGTGGTGATAAAAAAACTTTCGCCGGTGAGCATGCGCTTAAAGCCTTTAAAGAGACCACCGCCGGTGGAGGTTTGCATTTCGATGCCGTTCTCCATCTACATCAATGCGCCTGCCTCTGCGCGTACGCCCTCGCCGTGGTCGAGTTCGATTTCGACCAACTGCATGTCATCGCCGAAAATTTTGTAGTCGATAACGTCTGCCATACTGCGAACTCCTTGTGTTGATCAATTCAAGTGAATCGGTCCTTTTAAAACGCAAAAGCTTTTTGTAAGCAGAGCAAACGAATCAAGCGGATAAAGCTTTTGTTTTACCTGACCAAAAGCATTTTGCGTGTTTGCGTTTGCTTGCCGGTGTCCAATTGATACAGATAAACGCCCGCGGCTGCGGGTTCTCCGTTTTCGTTCTTACCGTCCCACTGGGCATCATACGCCCCAGCTTGTTTTGTTCCGACAACAAGCTGCCGCACATGAGCGCCGCTCAAATCGAAAATGCGCAACCTCACATGAGCGCTTTGGGCGAGGTGATAACGAATCACCGTCGAAGGGTTGAAAGGGTTGGGATAATTCTGTTCCAAAGAAAAACTCACCGGCGCTTCGTTTGGTGATGAGGCAACCGAAGTCACGGGCGTGATCGAATACTTGTAAACCGTTTGTCCCACGGCATAGGCGAGCGTGTCGCTTAAAAAACGAAAGCGGTTGATGTTCATACCAAAGTTCGAAAGCTGCCAGGTGTTGCCGCCGTCGCTGGTGGCGTAAGTGGGATTGCTCCATCCGCCGACCCAACCGACGTTTTCATTCACGAAGCCGATGCCTTGTTCGTCCAACTGCATATCACGAAAACGCATGTCTTGCCAAGTCATGCCGCCGTCCTTGGTCTTGAGAATGTAAACCGGGCCCGGCGTGAAGGCTTCGATGGAAACGTATCCCACTTGGCGCGAAGGAAAAGAAATCTTCCAACCCAATTCACCGCCGCGGGTACCTTGATGGCGCGTGCTCCAAGTCTTACCTCCGTCCGCGGTGAATACAACCACAACGACGTCGCCGCGAGACGTGTCGATCTGTGAGCCAACCACAAAGCCGGAATCGGGCGTGCGAAAATAACAATCCACCAGCGCGTTTGCATGCGCGCTGAGATCGAATGTTTGCCAAGACTGTCCGCCGTCAACGGTTTTGACGACGCGCGGATCGCCGGCAAACCAGCCCGAGCCATACATGACGTTACGATTCACCACGGAAATGCCGCAAATGCCTCGCGGCTTCGGTTCGGGAAAATTTGTGATCTCGCGCCATGTCGTGCCGCCGTCATCCGTTTGCATTAAAGTCGTATTCGAGGGCAACGCGCCAAGCCAGCCGCGTGACTCGTCGGCGAAGCCGATGCTGCGCATGCTCATGCCCGCTCTCGTGTAAATTGATCGCCAACTATTGCCGCCGTCCGTGGTTTTGAAAACTTGTCCTTGAATATGGATGATCCATCCGGTTTGTGCGTTGGCAAAAAAGGTGTCTTCAAAACGGCTCGAACTTGTCGGCGCGTTGGGCAGCTTGCGCCAAATGGGTTGAGTCGTTTGCGCATTTGCTGCGAGCACACTCGAAAAAAACACAGCCAACGCAACCGCCGTGAACATGCGACTTTTCACCGAACACTCCTTTCCTTGGGTTGGATCTTGTGGGCGGCGATGGCTTGAAATTTTATTTTGCAGCAACGCTCTTCGAATTGCTCGCGTGGCCGCCTCTCCGCACCACCCGCCCCGGCTTCGCGCCCGTGTGCTCGCCGTCTTTCAAAACCTGCACGCCATTCACCCACACGTGCAACACGCCGGTGGAAAATTGATGCGGTGCATCAAACGTAGCATGGTCTTGAATTGTTGCAGGGTCGAACACAACAACGTCGGCATAATTGCCCGCCGCGAGCGCGCCGCGTTTTGCAATGCCGAGGTTTTGCGCGGGCAATGAAGTGAGCCGGCGCACGGCCTCTTCCAATGTGATCACTTGCTCGTCGCGCACGTATTTGCCGAGCAAGCGCGCGAACGTGCCATACGCGCGCGGATGCGGATTGCGCTTCAAGAACACGCCCTCGGGCGCGAGCGATTCCGCATCGGAGCAGAAGCTCACCCACGGCAGTTTGATTTGCTGCGCGAGATTTTCTTCCGACATGAGAAAATACACGCTCTCCACGCGGCTGTCATCTTCAACCACCAAATCCATCGCGGTCTCTGCAGGTGTTTGCCCGCGCATGGCTGCGACTTCCGCGAGAGATTTGCCCGTGAGCGGCTTCAGCGCTTCCGAACGAAAGCCCACGAGCAGAATTTTTTCCGGCCCGGCCGCGACGAAAAAATTCTCCCACGCATCCGTTGGCGTTGCCATTTCTTGCGCTACTTTTTTACGAATCGCGGCATCTTGCAAACGCGCTTTCCACGCTTTGAACCCTCCTTCCTGCACCCACGGCGGCATCGAAGCATCAAGCCCGGTTGCGCCCGCGGGATACGTGTACATGTCCGCGGTGATGCGCAAGCCTTCTGCGCGCGCAGCCTCGACTTTTTGAATGACTTCGTCGAGCTTGTCCCAATTATTTTGCCCGGCGGCTTTGAGATGATAAATCTCCGCGGGGATTTTCGCGGCACGCGCGATATAGAGCAACTCGTCAACCGCTTCGAGCAAACGATTGCCCTCGCTGCGCATATGCGAAATGTACATGCCGCCATACTCCGCAGCGACTTTGCACATTTCGATCAACTCATCCGTCTTCGCATAAAACGCCGGCGCATAGATGAGCGAAGAGCCAACGCCGAGCGCGCCTTCTTCCATCCCTTGCCGCACGAGGCGGCGCATCTCTTCCAACTCTTCCGCGTTGGGCGGGCGATTTTCATAACCCACGGTGTGAATGCGCACGGTGGTCGCGCCCACGAACGAGGCAATGTTCGTCGAGATGCCGCGCTGCACGAGCGCATTCATATATTCACCGAGCGTGGTCCAATTCACTTCGAACTTAATATCGCTTTGCTGTTCGAGCACTTCTTGTTTCATCTTCTCATTGAGCGGCCCCATGGACCAGCCTTCGCCGAATACTTCGAGTGTGACGCCTTGCCGAATGTCGCTCTGCGAGCGTCCGTCTTCGAGCAACGTTTCCGTGGCCCAACTCAACATATTGATGAAGCCCGGAGCAACGGCTTTGCCCTGCGCCTCAACTTCGGTGCGGCCTTTAATGTTTTTCAAATCACCGAGCGCGGCAATCGTGTCGGCATTGATAGCAACCGCGCCCATTTGCGGCGCATTGCCTGAGCCGTCGTAAATTTTTGCATTGCGGATGACAAGGTCGTATTCCACCGTGGGCGAACAGGCGCAGAGGGCGGTGATACACAGCAAAGCGAGCGCAGAGCGATAACGATTCAACATGTTCTTCCTCTCCTTTTCAAAATCAATCGTGAGCTGGTTCGCAACCCAAAAGCAAAATTGCCACGGAATCACACTGAAAGGCACAGAATTATTTTTGGCTTGGAAAACACAGTTTTTTCTGTGTGCTTCCGTGTGAATCTGTGGCTATTGTTGAAGTATATCTCTCTCTCACTGCGCCGTGGCGCCAAGCGCGATAACAATCATCGCCAGCCCGACGAGGCCGAATACAATCGCGCCGAGCACGAGGCCGATCATCGTGAGCCGGCCTTCGCGCAATAGGGATTCTTCGCGCCGCGTGCTGATGATAAATTTCCCGCCACGCATCGGCTTTTGCATGCGCAGCACGCCCTCACTATCCACGACCTCGCCGAGCACGTAAACCTCATGGCCGAGAGGAATGGCTTCTTCCTCGAAACGATATTCTTTGGGGCGACGCTCTTCGTCGCACGTTTTCCACGGCGCTTCGATCATAAAGCGGCCCATACGAATTTCTTCATCAGGCAAGCCCTCGTCGTCGTCCACGCGCGAGAGTGTTTGTTGAGCAATCAGCTCCGCGCCTTCGGGGTCGATTTGAATGCGACCCGTGGCATCTTCAATCCAAAAGAGCGTCGCCTCTTTCCTCTCCGCCAAAACTTCTTTTTCCTCGCGTTTGTGCTCGATGCGCTTGTCGCCACTCTCTTCGTAGAAAGTTTCTTCGTATTCCCATTCGACTTTCATGCGGTAGTAAACGCATTCCGTCTCCGTCAATTCCGAAATCAAAGGTTGGTCGCAGCCCGCGCGGCCTTTCACTTCGGTGAGGAAGCGCAATGAGCCGGACTCGCCGCGTGCGGTGAGATCATCCGATAGTACTTGTAGCGACTCGACGGAAAACGTCGGCGTCGCGCGAATCGCGCCGTATTTGCGTTTCTGCACGAGATAGGCAATCACAAACGCGAGCGCAATGAGCACAAAGAGAGAGCCGATGATGAGCATGGTGGTACCATGAGAAAAGTTATTTGCCGCCAACAAATAAATGAAAACGAACGGATGAAAAGCCAGCGTCATTTCGGAAGAAGGCCCAAACCGGCCAAGCCGCAATTGAGAATAAGAGCCTCACGCAAAGACGCGAAGGCGCAAAGAACCCGCAAAGCTTTTCTTTGCGGAATCTTCGCGGCTCTGCGCCTTTGCGTGAGTTATACTTTTGATACGAAGGGGTTCATCACTTGTGCTTCTCTTCGATATGCTCGAAATACTCTTTGCGAACCTCGACCTCTTTTGGAATTATGCCCGCGAATTTTTCAACGTCGGGATGAAGAGACGGCTTCTTGAGCAAACCTCTTTGCTCGAGAATCTGATCGACCAGCTTTGTGATTTCGGCAATCTGTTTCTTGGTCATGTTCGTTCCTCAAAGATTCGTGCCCAGTGCGCAAAATGATTCTTGCAGAATGACCTCACGAGGGAGCGCGCAGGCGGCAAAGCAAGCCGTTGAGCTTCCAACAATCCAAAACTCCATTAATCCATTACTCCAGCCGCTTTAAATCCCTCTCGGCGGCGCGACGATCTTTCCCACCAAAATTCCTGCGGCGAGCGCGACGGCGATGAGAATCATTTTGAACGCAGTCTCAATGCCGGGAATCACTTCTTTGTCCATCAACGAGGCGAGGCTGCGAAAGCCGACGCTGCCGGGCACGAGCAAGAGAATGCCGGGAACGAGCGTGATGGTTGAGGGGCGATCCATCAAGCGCGAATACAAATTGCTCGCGATGCTCACGGTGAGTGCGCCGATAAACACGCCCAACTCCGGGCCTAATAATCCCGCACCGAATTGGCTGCCTATAAAAGCAAGAATACCGGCGATCACGATCCACATTGCATCGCGCGGTTGAGCGCGCAATAAGACTGTGAAAGCAAGCGGCGCGATGAGCAGCGCGAGCCACAATGTCCATGCAGGCAAAGCGACGAGTTCGAGGATTCGCGGCTCGCCAAGTATTTTACGAATGAAGATACCGCCGACCGCAACGCCGAAGCCGAGTTCGAGAAAGATCACGAATGCCGCGCTCAATCGTGCCGTGCCGGAAACGAGATGGCGCGTCGAAAGTTCGTTCATGGCAGTGGTGAGCGTGAGGCCGGGCATGAGCACGATCAATCCGGCGAGAATGTCGTTCGCAATCGAGCGCGAGCCGAATTGCGTGGCAATGATCGTCGCACATGAAGACACCGCGAACGCAGCGACCAATTCGAAGACGCGACCGAGCGCTTGCCATTTGCTCGTGAGCAACGCGAGCACGCCGATCATCAATCCCAACAAACCGGCCACGAGTATTTCTCTTTCTCCTCCACCTAAAAAACGCGAAGCCGCGGCGGAAGCCAAACCGAATGCGGCAATCGTGAGCGGCCAGCTGTACAGCGAGGGCGCGGCGAGAATTTCGTCGATGCGTTGCGCGCCGCGTGCCGGAGAAATTTTTCCACGCAGAACTTGGCTCGTGACTTCATCGAGCGCGGCGAGTTTACCGAGATCGGATTCGCCGGGTTCGACGCGCATGAGATAGGTGCGCTGCTCTTCGAGCGCGCCAAACGCGGCGAAGATAGAAGTGGGTGTCGTGAAAAATTGTCCCTGCAATTCAAACTGTTGCGCGGCGCGTTCCATCACGGCCTCGACGCGATGCGCGGGATAGCCGTATTGGTGCAACGCGCGCCCGAGCCGCAGCACGAAGGCAATTTCGTTGCGCGCGAGTGCGTCGTTCAAAATTGCCCCCTTGAGGGGGACCAGGGGGTTGTTCGTGATTTCAGCGAGTGTACTCGATTGCATGAAAGTTCAGATTACTTTTGAGCGAGGGAACAACGCGGCCGACTATTGCTTGAAACTTGGCGAGAACCTTCTGCGGCGGCGTTCGTTTGAAAATATCATTTAGGCGACGCGATGCCATCGCTTTTAAGTCAGCTCGCTTGGAAAAATAAAGATCAGATAAACAAGCAAAGATGATACTGCGGTGGAGCAGCGACTTACCATAAAAAGAACCTTCGTTCAAGGCAACAATGATAGGGTTGAAAAAGATTTCTGCCTGGTTCACATGGGAATTTATTGCGCGATAAAACTCTCCCTCCCTCCCACCACCGTGCGCAGCACGCGCACGTTCGGAATATTCACGGGGTCAATCGCAAACAAATCTTCCGAGAGCACGACGAAGTCCGCGAGTTTATTCGGCTCCAATGTGCCCAAACGATTTTCTTGAAAGCCCGCGTACGCATCGCCGCTCGTGTATGCGCGCAGGGCTTCTTCGAGCGTGATCTTTTCTTCGGGCACCCAGCCGTTGGGATTCGCGCCGTCTGTTGTGCGGCGCGTGACCGCGGCGTATATGCCGAGCAGCGGCTCAATCGGCGCAACGGTCCAATCGGAACCGAATGCGAGTGCGGCTTTGCTGTCAATCAACGAACGAAATGCATATGTGGTTTTGATGCGCTCTGTGCCGATGCGCTTCACGGCCCAGCGGCCGTCGTCAATCGCGTGATACGGCTGCATCGAAGCAATCACGCCAAGCTCCGCGAAACGCGCGATGGCAGCGCGCGTGAGATGCTGCGCGTGCTCGATACGAAAGCGGCGGTCGCGTGCGCCGTTCTTCTGCGCGGCTTCAGAATAGACATTCAAGAGCCAATCGTTCGCGCGTTCGCCAATCGCATGCACGACGACGTGCAAACTCGCGGAGTCTGCGGCGATGATCCAATTGCGCAATGCGGTCGTGTCGGTGGTCATCAATCCCGAAGTTTCGGGCGCGTCTTCATAAGGTTGATAAAACCACGCGGTGGTCGAACCGAGCGAGCCATCGACGAAACCTTTGAGTCCGCCCCAACGCAGCCATTCATCGCCGCGCCCGTTTTGCTTCACATATTCCGCGAGCTTGGCCCACGTGCCGAGCGGCACAACGGAATAGATGCGCAGCTTGAGGTCACCGCGAGTGTGCGCGCGACGATACGTGGCGAGATCGCCCCATCCACCCATGTCATGCACTTGCGTGACGCCGCGTGCGAGCGCATGCGCAGAGGCCCGTGCGAACGCTTCGTCTTGCTCGGCTTCGCTCGCGTCGGGCATGATGCGATACACGAGCGACATGGCTTCATCTTTCAGAATGCCGGTCGGCTCTTTGGTTTGAGGATCGCGCACAATGGTGCCGCCTTCGGGATCGGGCGTGTTGCGATCAATGCCCGCGAGCTGCAAAGCTTTAGAATTGGCGAGCGCCATGTGGCCGTCGAGACGATTGACGAACACCGGATGATGAGGCGTGAGCTGATCGATCCACTCGCGACGCGGCAATTCGCCGCCCCACATTTCATGATCCCAGTCGCCGCCGGTGAGCCAACGGCCTTGGGGCAAATTTTTCGCGAAGTCCGCAATGCGTTGCGAAAATTCCTCGGGCGATTTCGCATCGCGCAAATCCACGCTGGCGAGTTGAAAGCCACCGCTCATGAAATGCGTGTGGCTATCCATGAAACCGGGCACGACGAACGCGCCGTTGAGATCGACCACGGCCGTGCTCTCGCCGCGGAGCTTGGCAATCTCTGCATTGCTGCCGATTGCAACGATCTCGCCGTTGCGCACAGCGAGTGCTTGTGCGCGAGCTGCGTTGGGCACGCCGGTCCAAATGGAGGCGTTGGTGTAAATGGTTTCAGGCCGTGGAGAATTTGAAGAGGTGCAAGCGAGGATGGCGAATGAGGCAAAGATGGCGAGGATTAAAAAGACGGCGCGCATTTTTCTCTCTCCGTTTAAAGAGTTTTTCGTAAGCGGATTTTGCGAATAGAGCGGATAAAGCAAAGGCCGTATCAGCTTGATCCGTTCAATCCGCTTACCAAAGGCTTTTGGGGTTGATGAAAAATACCGTTGCTCGTTTCAATGTATCAAGCGAGGCGGAGAGTGGCAATAACAATTTTAAATTCCAACTTGATTCGTGTGGAGGAGGCGGGCTGACGAAGAATAAACGCGGTGGGAGTTATGAGCGAAGGTTATCCTCAATCATAATTGCAGCAGAAGTTTGATGGTTTTCAGAAATTGCTCCGCTGCTTCAATCGCTGGCTCAACTTCGGGTTCTGGCACATGTTCGATTCCGCCATAATCACCGACATTGCGCAACTCAAACAGCCAATTCAATGCTTTGCCTTGCGCTTTATCCATCTTGCCGGTTTTGACGAATCTCTGATGGATCGAGGCAATGACCGCGCTGTGTTTGCTCAATTCCAACCCCTCGTGCAACAAGAGAGCAGTCGCGGCATAAAAAGCGGCGTAATAGGCGCGCGAAACAGCAAAGTCGTGAAAACTTTTTGCGTCCAGCTCGCGTGCGGCTTGCAGCGACTCTTCAGCACGTTCGAGATTCGCTGCAATCTCTTCGGCAAATTGCGACTTCACACCAATATTCCTTCCCGTTTGGCGTTGCGATAGAGCGGCAGAGCTCCCGCTTCATAATTATCCCAAGCCACAGGTTTGGCCGAGATGAGTTGATCGGATTCCAATTGAATGGGATAGAGCAATTCAATGATCGAGCGCAACTCACGAAAGTAATTAACGGGATGATTCAGCAGAACGAGCAAATCAATGTCGCTATCTGAATGAGCTTGATCACGCGCCATAGAGCCGTACAAAATCAATCCTTTGAATTGTGATTGATAACTGTTTTCAAGCGTTGTTTTGCAGCTTTTGAGTATGTCAGGAATCGTCATCGAAGATCTCGCTTTTTGCTTTATTCAAAATACGGAAGGAATAGCGAAAATTCAAGCGTGCAATTCCAAAAATTTAGGTTAATGAAAAACGCTATTGCTCGTTTCAATGTATCAAGCGAGGGGGTGAGTGGCAATAATAATTTTCAGGCTGTTCGGTTGTGCTTATTGACGGATCGAATCGTGCATGTTGACAGACAAAGCTTCGATCACTATATTAGCGGCACATTGATATGTCTCGCACTCAGAGGAATCACCTATGACAACGACAGTTGAAATCGACTCCAAAATCTACAGCGCGCTGCAGCAATCATTCGGCGAGGCGAGGCTGAAAGAGAAATTCAACGATGTCCTGCTTGCCGGTTTAAAAAGCCGATTGGAGAAATACACCCAAGAGATTTTAAGCTTCGAACAGAAGTACGGCGTTTCATTCCAAGAATTTGATCTTTTGTGGGACGAGGGCAAAATTGCAAATCCGCATAGCCATGAAGTCGAGGCCGATTATGTCGACTGGGAGATGTTGGAGATGGAGAAGAAAGAATTGTTGGCGGCGCTGAAGCAGGTGAAAGCAGTCAATGGAGATTAATCGTGCTCACCATCAGCGAGTTTGTGGCAGAATTAGAGACGAGTGTGGCAAAGTACTTCAGTTCGTTTCGCTTTATCGTTCTCTTGCAGACCTCCAATTCGTACAAGGCGCACATCATTTTGAGCGAAGACGGCTTGATCTCTGCGCGATATAATGCTCGAAATGAGCGCACGGACCTCGCTTTGATCCATAACCAACAACGCATCTTCGGCTATGATAATTTGAAGTTGTGGCACTTTCATCCTTACTCCGATCCCTCCCAGCATATCGCCTGTTCCAAACCAACGATTGATCAAGTCATCGCAGAAATGAAAGCCGTGGTCGAAAAGATCAACAAAGCAAACGGTTAACTCCCTCGCGTCCGTGTTCATTCATCTTAATAGACAATCATGCCCGAAATCATCGACCTGAGCCAAGAAATCTTCTCCGGCATGCCGGTGTTTCCGGGTTTGCCGGAAGTGGAGATAACCGTGCATGCTTCGCACGAGCAATGGGAAGGCATGAGCGATAACGACATTGTTTCGCCTGCGGTGCATCGGCTCACCATGGGCGAACACACGGGCACGCACGTCGATGCGATCAATCACATGGCGCGGGAGCATCGCGGGCAATCCATCGACACGATGCCGCTCACGATGTTTTATACTGAGGGGATCTGTTTAGACCTCTCTCACAAAACTCTGCACGAGTTGATTGAGCCGGAAGATTTGCAGCATGCGCTCGCAGTCGCGAAGCTTGCGATCAAGCCAGGGGACACTGTGCTCCTATATACGGATCATTATCGCCGCGCGTTTGGGACGGAGGATTGGCACAGCGGGCCGGGCGTGAGCGTTGCGGCAACGCGTTGGTTGGGCGAGAAAAAAATCGCGGCATTCGGCGTGGAAACCGCTTCGCCGGGTGTGCGGCATGTTTCCAACAAAGAAGTGCATCACATTTGCGGGGAGATGGGCTTCACGCATTACGAGAACTTGATCAACTTGCATCAACTCATCGGTCGCGGACGTTTTCGTTTTATCGGATTGCCGTTGAAGATTCGCGGCGGAACCGGCTCGCCCGTGCGCGCAGTAGCGGTATTCGAAGAGTAAGATTGTAACCCGGCTCTCCATTCGCGGGCGTTTTTCTTCGCGCAAGGAAGATCACAATTCGGGCCTACCACGTTTCACTTTTTCCTCGCAGCGCAAAATGCCAACCCAACTCGCGCGAAAGATGTTCGAGCATGATATGCCCGCGCACGCTTCCTCCCTTTTCATTGATACGCGGACTTGCGACGGCGATGCCGGCTTGGCCCAATGCAACAGCGACAATCAAACCAGACACACCGCTCTTTGCGGGCAAGCCGGTGCGCACGAGATGCATGCCGGACTCATCGTAAAGTCCGCTTGTGGCCATGATTGCAGTGACGATGGCAACGGTGCGCTCCGAAAGAATGCGATTACCGGTGTGATCGCAGCCGCCGTGCGCGAGTAACATAGCCATGCGGCTCGCCTGCATGACGTTCGACTCCATCGAGCACAAATAGAAATACGTGTGCAAAACTTCCGTGATGTCGCCGGTGATCACACCATTGCTCTTCATGAGATAAGCGAGCGCGCGATTGCGATCGCCGGTTTGCAACTCGGAATAGAACACACGCGCGTCGATCTGCACACGACCGCCTAAAAGTTTTTCCGCCCATTGCTCCAGCCATGCGAGGCGGGTTTGCCTCTCTCCCTGCAAATGACTGCACAACACAATCGCGCCGGCATTCACGAGCGGATTGGAAGGCGTGGGGCCGAAGATGTCGAGTTGCGCCGCCGAAGAAAACGGCAAGCCCGACGGTTCGGCATTGATCCACGAAAAAACCTGCTGCTCGCCTTTTTCTTCCAACATGCCCGCAAGCAGAATCACTTTCGCCACGCTTTGCAGCGTGAAACGATGTTGCGCCGCATCGCCGGCAATGAGACACGTACCGTTGCAAAGTGTCATCGCGGCGCTCGTCATTGCAAGCGAAACATTGGCAAGCTCGGGAATGTAGGCCGCCGGCTCGCCCTCGCGATTCAAACGCGCAAGCGCGACGGCCTCGTTCAATACTTCTTGTATGCGCGAGACGTCCATCGAGAATGACTTGGAGCGATGGAGTATTGGAGTTTTGGAGCAATGGCTTTCACAATACGCCATCACTCCACAACTCCAACACTCCAATTAGCGCAGCAACAACATCCGCCGCGTTTCCGTGAATGAATCAGTTTTCAATGTATAAAGATAGCTTCCGCTCGTCACTGGTTGGCCGAGATCATTCCTGCCCTCCCATTGCACGACATAGTCTCCCGCGCTTTGCACTTGTTCCACCAAAGTTCTGATGCGTTGACCGAGCAGATCATAAATTGCCAAAGAGACGTGTTGTTTCGGCGCGGAAAGCCGATAGCTGATCGCGGTCGAGGGGTTGAAGGGATTCGGATAATTTTGTGCGAGGTTAAACGCCTCCGGCGCGCGCTCCTCCTCTTCGGCAACGCTCACGGTCACTTTCTTGGCAATGCGCAGATCATCAAAATAAAACGCGCCGCTTGCAGCCTTGCCGGGCATGTGCGTGAGTTGTATGCTATCGAAACGCAACGTGCCGTCGAGCGAGCCGTCGCCGATCCACGCACCCGTGCCGTCGTTCGTCATGTCCCACGTCACGAGACGCCAACCGGTCCAATTCACCGTGAACCACGGGCTGACTTCATGATTCGCGGCGGCGATGGTGGGATACTTATCGTCCACCGCAAAACGGAATTGATTGCCGCTACCATCTCCGAAGACGTAGACTTGCAGCAAATAGCTGCTGTCGAACAACACTTGCTGCGGCGCGCCTCCATCCAGAAATACGCGCATCAAGTGCTCGCTTGTACTCACGTCCCAGCCATATTTTATTTCCATTGCGGCGGTGCTGTTGGTGAGGGCATTGACGTATGTCGCATTACTGCCGCGGCTCGTTTGCTCGGAGATGATGCCGGTGGTTGTGCCGCTCTGTTGCGGCTCCCACCAATTGCTCGTGAGATTTGCTTCGAAATCATCAAGCTTGGTTGCGGTGAAGCCGGTTTCGCCGGTGGTGAAAGTAAAATTCTTTTCGGAAGAAATGGCATTGCCAAAAACATCGCGCAAGCCGGGGAGCAGCTTGGCATTGTACCTCGTATTCGATGCCAGCGCCGGGCTGGGAAAAAAGCACACGATGCTGCGGTCGTTGACGACGTAATGTTGCAATGCTCCGGCAGCCAGCACGTTGTCTGGGTTGCGGCGCAACTCAAAACGATTCGACGTAATCGAATTCGGCGACAAGGCTTCATCAAAATACATGTTGATGATCGGCTGCAAATCGGTATCGTTGCCGCGATTCGGCGGATAAACCGTGAGCAAATTGGGGGCGCGCATGTCGAGCGGGCCGGTTCTGAAATTCAGCACGAAGTCATCGCCGCCCACGCCGTCGCGATTGCCATCGAGCAACTGCCCGAATTGTCCTTGCGCACTTCCCGCAATGCGCAGCGTGTAATTCGTTTCGATCTGCAAACTATCGTGCCGCAATGTCAAGCGCGTGTTGTTGTTCGACCAAAAATACAGAATATTGCTTGAAGGTGTGAGCGTGATCGCGGGTTCGACGGTTGCACGCTCCATGCGACGGCTAAAATTTATTATGACATCCGCCCACGCAGCGAGATTCGTATCGCCTTGGGCCGGCGTCGTAGTTTGTACAAACGGGGCCGCAGTGGAGACGATCACAGGATCTTGAAAAGTGAAAAAGGAGTCGCTCACGACCACGCGCGTCGTATCCACGAAATAGCCGGGCGCTGATATAATCAGCTCCAACGTGTCGAGCGGCAGATTTTCGAAATAAAAAAAACCGTTGTGCAGCAGATTCGGATCGGAGCTGTATTTGTAGAAGAGCGATTGATACGTGTCCGTCGTATAGGTTTGACCGTTGAGCGTGATCTTCGCGCCGTTGATCGGCACGCCGGATTCCAGATCCGTGACAAAACCGACGTACGTTCCCACCGGCGGCCGCGCGAGGCCGTGGTGCTTGAGAAACGTCCAATAAAAAGTTTTAGCTTCGAGACGTTTCCATTCGGCGTTCATGTTACGCTGATTTTGGGTGGGATTGGTATGAAAGCCGGCTTCGCTTAATTCCGAGGGCATGGTGCTTTGGCGATTCACGTGCAGGTACGGACCGTTGGAAGTGCAACCATAGAAGGAGCAATCACCGATGGAGCCGCGCGTGCCCGTGCGATAGCCGCGCGTGAGCAGGTCGACCATAATGGCGCTCATGCTTTTGCCGCCGTTTGGAATTTTCTCGCGGCCATCGCGATATTGCCCCCACAAAAGCAGCGTGCTATTTGCATCCGGGCCGCCGGCATCGCTATGAATGGAGTGATACCACGCCGCGGCGAGGCTGTTCGCTTCGTCGGTACGCTGCGTGAGACTAACGACCATATTGTCGTTCGTGCGCGAAATATAAACCGTGTCGATATCGGTCGTGGTGAGCAGCAGCTCGCGCAGATTCAATCCCACGCGCAAAACTTTTTCCGCTTCGGAATAGCCATAG
>JABWAN010000705.1 GCA_013361015.1 Candidatus Zhuqueibacterota bacterium
ACGATTAAATTGCCGGCAGCGGAATAAAACTCAAGCCTGCACCCTAAAAGCAGAAATTTTACTTCAAAGAGAATAGCCTCCATTACTCAAAAAAAGCGCCCATGAACTTTACTGCCTATTCCGAGCGTCCGGTGCTTCTCATCGACGATGAAGAGCAGTTTCTATTCAGCGCCGAAATTACTCTGCACGCGGGCGGTTTAAAGCGCGTAGTCAAATGCCGGGACAGCCGGGAAGCGCTAGCCTTGCTGGCCGCGCAAGAGTATGCCGCGGTGGTACTCGACCTCTATATGCCTAACCTTTCCGGACAGCAGCTCTTGCCGCAAATCGTTGAAGAGTTTCCGGCGATGCCGGTCATTGTGCTCACGGCCGTGAATGAGATCGAGACCGCGGTGGAGTGCATGAAAGCAGGGGCGTTTGAATACATCGTTAAACCTGTTGATGATGCGCGCTTGGTCACGACGATTCAGCGTGCCATTCAAATGCAAGAGATGAGAAATGAAAATGCTCTTCTGAAAAATTCTCTACTCTCGCAGCAATTGCAGCACCCGGAAGCATTTGCCGAAATCATCACGAACCATGCCGCCATGCGCGCCGTATTCAAATACGTCGAAGCGATTGCGCCCACGCCTCTGCCCGTGCTCGTCACCGGCGAAACCGGAGTGGGCAAGGAACTGATTGCCAAAGTGCTGCATCACTTGAGTGGCCGGATGGGCGAATTCGTGGCGGTCAATGTCGCCGGTGTGGATGATCATTTTTTTTCTGATACACTTTTCGGCCACGTTAAAGGCGCATTTACGGGCGCAGATAAACCTCGCCGCGGACTCCTCGAACACGCTGCCGGCGGCACCTTATTTTTGGATGAAATCGGAGATTTGAGTCTGGAGTCGCAGGTCAAACTGCTTCGCCTTTTGCAGGAAGGCAAATACTATCCGCTCGGAGCGGACATGCCGAAACTCTCCGCTGCGCGCATTATTGCGGCCACGCATCAAGACCTCGCCGGGCTGCAGCGCAGCGGCAATTTCCGGAAAGATTTATACTACCGGCTGCAATCACATCACATTCATCTTCCGTCATTGCGCGAGCGCCTCGAAGATATTCCATTGCTGCTAGAACACTATTTGGAAAAAGCAGCGCATACGCTCGCGAAAAAAAAACCGACCGCGCCGCGCGAGTTGGTCACACTGTTACGCACGTATCCATTTCCGGGTAATGTCAGAGAATTGGAAGGAATGATCTTCGATGCCGTAAGCCGTCACGGCGCAGGTGTGCTTTCGCTGCACTCGTTTCGAGAAAAAATCGCGCATAGCTCCGCCTCAATAGAGAGCACTCATTCCGGTTCCGTGCACGCGCACGAGGAGGAGCGCTTGCTGAGTTTTTCGGATCGCCTGCCCACGTTGGAGGAAGCCGAGGAGATTCTGATCGCCGAAGCATTGCAACGCGCCGGCGGCAATCAAGCCATTGCAGCAAGCCTGTTGGGATTATCGCGGCGCGCTTTGAATAATCGTCTCAGAAGAGCGCAGAGCAAGTGAAACCGCTTCCAAAGGGGTGCCACGAAACTGCCCGTGCGCCACAATTCCGTCTTGCAATTTAACTTACCTTTTTACTCGCCTTAGCTCCCGCTCATCACAGCGCGGGCTTCCAATATGTTGCACCACTGGCTCCGGGGACGCGCTGAAATTCATTCATGCAAGCCTCCGATTGTCAAACCCTTGCTGCGTGCGTGCGTTTGCGGCAAGGCCTTTGCTTTCATCTGCTGCAACCTGAGGATAGATTTTTTGCAGCATCGAACCCAATTTAGGAGTGCCTTATGAAGACCAGAAATCTCGGAATCACTTTTCTCAGCATTTTGCTTTTGTTGTTTAGCATACCATCGCAGGGCCGACCCTTGCGCGCCGCCAATGCGCTAGCCAAGGAAGCAACCCTGCCCAAGAAAACTCTGCAAGTTGCGTTGCGGGCTTACGAGGCCAACTTGCGCACGGATTTGCCGGAGGCGATCGTGGCCTCGGGAATTTTTCAAGCCATGCGCTTCAAACTGGTTTATCCCAATCTGAACTACTCCAAAATCGTCAGCGCGTTGATACGGCTCTCGCTGCAAAGCAGCACTGCGGAGTTGCGCCATCATGCGCAGATTGCGGCCTGCATCATGGCCAATACCGAAGCGTATCTCAGCGCCGAAGAGATGGCGCAACTGTATAGCTTCACCGAAGAAACACGTGGTGACTTCTTTGACTTTCTCGAGGCCAAAGTGCGGGCAACTGCAAGCAACTAAAATCATCCATCCGTTTATGTGAGGCAAACCATGTCTGCCACAATCTACGAAGTCGCAAAAAAATCCGGCTTCAGCATCAGCACAGTATCGCGCGTTTTGAACGGCATCCCGTTGCATTCCGAGACCACGCGCATGCGCGTGCTGCAGGCCATCAGCGAGCTGAATTTCCAACCGCACACCATGGCGCAAGGCTTGGCAAGACGCCGCAACAAAACCTTCACCAATGTCGCGCCGCTGGACCATGCGAGTTCGCTTCAGCAGTCATCAGTGTTGCAACCGGAATCGGTTGAATAAAACGGCCCAATTTCTGATTGCGCGCAGTGCACATCGGAAAACCATGATTCCTCCCTGCCCCGGGATGAGGGGAGTGTGCGCTCTATGAAGTTCCATCAAAGAATGGCAAGGAAAGCCGTTACGTATGCGGCGCCTCGGTGCGGCATATGCGTTGGCTTCGCAGAAAGTTCACACTCCCCGAAATCCCCACAAGAAAAGCTTTTCTTTCGTCGATTAAAATTCTCCAGCGGTGCGTTGCTAAAACGGCTTCCCACATACACACGCCGACCGCGTGCGCTGTTGCCCTCCCAAATCATTTAATGCTCGCCGCTCGTAAAATTTTCCTGCATCAATCGTCGAACCTGTTGCCCATTCATTCTGTAGGTTGCAATTTTCACCTCGCCAGCCGCCCTAATTACTAGCCCGACCACAAAGTAGTTTATCTTTCGTATCCTTAGCTATCTGTCATTTAGGAGGCATCTTCTCAAACACTCGTTAGCATCTCCAGCACGTAAAAAGATTCGTCCAAAATGACAGGGCCAAAGTGGAAATGAAAGTGCAATCTACCTCTGCCCAAAGCAATAAGTGCTAATGCTGGCGCTCGTTCCAAGCCGGCTTGTTTCATTTCATGAAGATCGCTTCCCGCGTTTGCGGAAATTTGCCGGCAGTGATTTTATAAAATAAGGTCCCGTCGTTGTCTCATTTTTGTGGATTAAATAAACAAGCGGATTTGTTGCAATTATTTGTATGGTTTTTAATCATGAGTGGGTTGCATCAATTTTCAATTGCATCGCAGAGGAGCCATGAAACTTATCTCCGTCAACGTATCATCGCCAAAAGTAATTCAATACAAAGGGGAAACCGTGACCACTGGAATCTTCAAAGAGCCGGTGCAAGGGCGTGTCATGCTGCGTGAGCTGAATCTCGCTGGCGATGGCCAGGCGGATTTAACCGTGCATGGCGGCATTCACCAGGCAGTTTATGTTTATCCGTTTGAGCATTACGATTATTGGAAGCAAAAGCTTGGCCGCGAAGATTTGACTTACGGCCAGTTCGGCGAGAATTTCACGGTGGCAGGGATGATAGAAGATCAAGTCCACATCGGCGACGTTTTCCGTATTGGCAACGCGATGGTGCAGATCACGCAGCCGCGCGTGCCGTGCTATAAACTGGCTATCAAAATGAATCTGCCCAAATTTCCGAAACTTTTCATGGCGAGCGGCCGCACCGGTTTTTACCTACGCGTTCTGCAAGAAGGCGAAGTCGGCGCTGGCGATGCGATCGCGCGCATCGAGATCGCTCCTGAAAAGGTGACGGTGCAAGAAGTATTTCATCTTGCCTTTCGCGA
>JABWAN010000706.1 GCA_013361015.1 Candidatus Zhuqueibacterota bacterium
AGGGACCGTGCTCATTCGTGTACAAACGAAAAGTCTTGTCGCACACGGCCATTCGCTCGCCGCGAAAGAGCGTGTGGCCGTCGTCGTCGATCACTGCGCGCCACGGGCCTTTGTACATGACTGCTTGATTGCGCTCCACGCACGGGCCTTGCTTGCCTTTGTGCGCGAGCACGGTGACGCTGCGAAACTCGAGGCCTTCTATGACCTGCCAGGGTTGTTCGTCGCGCTTCACGATTTCGAGACCATGAAATCCGGCTTCTTCGAAAGCTTGCAGAAAACCCGTTTCTGTAAATGCGCCGGAGATACAACCGCTCCACAATGCCGCATCATTTTTTAGATGTGCCGGCGGCTCTTCATCGCACACGATGTCGGAGATCGCGGCGCGGCCGCCGACTTTGAGCACGCGAAAAATTTCCGCGAAGAGTTGCCGGCGATCATTTTCTATGACCAAGTTGAGCACGCAATTCGAAACCACGACGTCAACGGAGTTGGAATCGAGGAGCGGCGTTTGTTGGCGCAAGGCATCGCAGTATTCTTGAAAGTGTTGCAAGTCACTGCTCGTGCGAATGGGGTGCTTGGCGAGATAGTCATCGACTTCTTCATAGTCAAGCCGCAGGTCTTGAATCTTGCCTTTGCGAAACTCCACGTTGGCTGCGCCGATCTTGTGCGCCATTTCGTTTTGATATTTGCGCGCGAGGTTGAGCATGTCGTCGTTCATATCCACGCCGATGACTTTGCCTTCGCGCCCGACGATTTGCGCGGCGATATAACAAATCTTGCCGCCGCCGGAGCCGAGATCGAGCACGGTGTCGCCCTCGCGCACGAACTTCGAAGGATCGCCGCAGCCGTAATCGCGTTCGAGAATTTCTTGCGGTAAAATTTTGAGCAGCTCTTTGTCGTAATCAACCGGGCAGCACAGCGCGGCTTGCTTGGCTTGCGCGCCTTGGGAGTAACGCTCACGCACGGCTTTTTCGACGAGCAGCTTTTCTTCGGTATGAAGCATAAAAGGGTCTCCGACTGTTTGAATGAATGAAAACGGGTGTTTGTAGTGATGCCTTATGAGTTTTGACTTTCAAATTCGGTAATCTTCGCACTGCTGAACTCATCCCCCTGCCCCCTTCTCTTGGGAAGAGAAGGGGGAGAGCGAAAATTAATGCAGGTCTTTTCTCCCCTTCTCCTTTTAAGAGAAGGGGCCGGGGGATGAGTTCAAATCAGCTCATTACCGATTTTGATCGTCAAAATTCATTAGGTATTTTGCTCAAATAGACCTCAACGCCTGAAGGCGCCACTACAAGCGAATCGTTCGGGTTAGAAGTTGTTTCGCAAAACAAGGCCAAGCACATACGCAATCAGCGCGGCGATGGGCAGCGTCACGAGCCATGCGAGCAAAATATCGCGCACAACTTTCCAACGCGCGCCGCTTTGCGTTTTCGTGCCGATGCCGACTATAGCGCTCGTGGTCACATGCGTGGTTGAAAAGGGCAAACCGTAAAACGTGCCGGCAATGATCAACGCGGCAGAGCCGAGATTCGCGGTGAAGCCTCGCAAGCCGTCCATGCTCGTGATCTTATGCGCCATGGTGTGCAAAACTTTTTTGCCGCTCAACAATCCGCCGAGCGTCATGGCGACCGCGACGGCGCCGAAAATGAGCGCGGCGTTGTTCGTTGTCGAGGTAAACAGCGGGAGCGCAAGCAGCAGCGCGGCGATCTTGGGCGTGTCGTTCATGCCGCGTGCGAAACTCGTCAATCCGCTGGTGAGCCAATGCAATCCGTCGATCACGTTGAGCTTGAGTGGCCCGCTCACGGTGCGATTGCAATTTTCGTTTTTGTCGAGGATGACTTCAGTGGGCGCGTTTTGCAATGCGAGCACTCCGCTATGCAACGCGATCGGAGCGAGCTGTTGCACTTCCATGCACACGCAGTATTGTTGCGCACTGCCCAAAGCCATGCGTGTGATCGGAAAAAGCAACTGCGCCAATCCGAACGAGACGAGCGGGCTTATCGCGAGCGGCAACGCAATCTTTTTGAGCAAGAGACTCCACGCGATTCCTTCACCGCCGAAGAGCGCCAAGCCCGCGCCCACCAAGCCTCCGGTGATCGCGTGCGTCGTGGACACGGGCAGGCCCGTTTTTGTGGCGATAAACAACCAGCCGCACGCGCCGAACGCCACGGCAAGTGGGAACACCGTTGAGGAGACGGTCTGCGTCACGATGCCGTTTGAGAAAGTGCGCACCAATGCTGAAGTCACCCTGATGGCGACGAGCGCACCCACTGTCGTGGTGATCGTTCCCCATAAAATCGCAGTACGATCTTTCACTGTGCCGGAGCCGGCCATTGTCGCGATGCCTTTGGATATATCGTTGGCGCCGTTATAATAGGACAAAAGTAAAACCGCCAACACAAGCGCTAGAGACAAAATCATTTTCGTTGTTCCTTCAATGGAAGCCAGTAGGTGCAGGACGCGCGTACGACGCACGCCCACAAAACCCATGCTCGTGCGAGGCGATGCGAGCGCGCGAGATGACACGGCACGGTGTTTTTTTGATGAAGTAAAAAAATTAGAATAGAAAAGCAGGCGGGGCCTTTTGAAAGCGCAGGCGGTCGTAGTGGCTCGTGGGTGTGAAGACAAGTTGCGTGAAAGAAGAGAGGATGCGAGAAGAAAACAATAAGCTGAAAAATCTTCTTAGGAAAAGGAGATTGGGCAAGGCTTGGCACGCGCGGATGAGATCGCCTGCCGTATCGAGGTCACGCTGTGCGCGGAGAATCGTAGTCGAAATTGCATAGCGCTGCGCCGAAGCGAGCAGATCTTTTAACACGATGGCCGTTTGCCAATGGCACTCTCGTACGGCGTGCAGCACGGCAGGCAAACTCTCACGTTGCACACCGATGAGATACACGCCGCCGTCTTCCGCAGCGCCAAGCGTGAGATCATGTTGTGCGAGTTGCGCGAATGCCGTGTGCAGATCGCCGGCCGAGAGCTCAAGGCAGTCGTTGCCGACGCAAACGACTTGATCGTAACCTTGAGCGAACGCGGCATGCAACGCATGCGCAAGCCGATTGCCGAACGAGTCGCCGCGCTGTTGAAATACCGCAACCACGTCGGGCGAATAGCGCGCGAAGTTATAATCCGGCCCGTCGGTCGCGACCAAAATTGGGTCGCCGAGCGCGCTCGCTTGGCCGAGCACGTGGCGCGTGCATGACTCGTACAAGCCCACGCGCTCGGCAAACGAGAGACGGCCGGAAAGCGGCTTGCTCCGCGCCTCGTTTTCAGGCGCGCGCGTGAAGAGCAGAATCGCGCGATTACTTTTTTGATTGAATGAAGTCAACGAATCTCTAAAGTTTAGTTTGGAGCTATGCAATAACCGAGAATAGAGAATAGAAGCTTGACACTGATTCGATCTTCTATTTTCTATTCTCGATTTTCAAAATTTACCCCGTGCGCGCTCTTTGCCGGGCAGGATCTCCAAACAAGTGGTCCACCAACCGGTGAGCACGGTGTCGATAAATTCTTGCGGCAGCCTTTCTTCTTTCATCTCGCGCGCGAGGCGCTGATGATCGTATTTCAACACGCGATACTCGATCTGCAACTCCGGCGTGAAATGCACAATGCTGTACCATACGTTTGTGCGTCCGTCATTCTCCGGCCGCCCGATCACGCCGACGTTTGCGAAAAGTTTGCCGCCGGGTATGCGGCGTTGCCATTTGATGCCCGTGTGTGTGGTGAGAATCACATCGGCTTCGTAGTCCACAAACAGCTTTTGCAGAAAATGCGTGGGCGTGGTGGATTCCCACAAAAACTCGTTCGTCTGCCGCGGCGAGCCATGACACAGCAAAACTTTTTTGCCGAAGGATTCAAAGCGAATGAACGGTGGCAGCGCTTTTTGAT
>JABWAN010000707.1 GCA_013361015.1 Candidatus Zhuqueibacterota bacterium
CGTCGGTCGCTTGCGCCTCGGTTTTGCATTGAACAATGCATTGATCGACGGCCAGCTTGCGTTGCGCAGCAATGCTGCGCTGTTTTATAATTTCAGTCTGCCCACAAGTGATTTGGGCTTGGTAAGTGCAGGCTCGCACGAGTTCGGCTTGGCATATGTGTTTAATCCAAAGAGCAGGGAGGAGGGAGACAGCGATCTGCTTCCGCTGCGCGCCACGCCGGATAGTCTAGCTCTTCGCCCAGGTGAGTCCGCGCCGTTCGCGCTGCGCTTTGTGTCGGCGGATGAGGTGCAAGAGGTTATGGAATTGAAGCTCGAAGGCGCGCCGCCGGGTTTGCGCGTGCGGCCGTCGCAGGCGCGAATTTCTTCGCGCGATGAAACGATTGTGAGTGTGCAATCCGAGAATACGACGTCACCAGGCGCATACGAAGCATTACTGGTAGCTAAGAGCCGCAGCAAACGCGGCGAAACGAATCTAGAGCTGAAAGTCCTTGCGACGCCCAAACTCTTTGCCCGGATTAGTTCGACGGTTGACACTGTGACCATAACCGAGTCGCGCGAGATTCGTGAAGAGTTGCCGCTCATTCCGCGTGTATTTTTTGCGGTCAATTCTGATAAGCTTGCACAAGCCCGTTACGATCTGCTCTCTCCGGCGCAACGCGAAAATTTCTTTCAAGACGTGCGTGAAATCAATTCTGCGTATCGCAACCTGTTGAACATCATTGCCGAACGTTTGCGCGCCAACAGCAAGGCTGTTGCGACGATTCGCGGCTTCAGCCCGGGCGCGCTGATTGAGAGCAATCCACAAGAGCTTGCGCTGCGTCGCGGCCAATACGTGCGAGATTATTTGAGCAACAATCTCGGCGTAAATGGCGCGCAGCTTCAAGTTGAAGTGGGCAGGCCCGACATTGAAGAAACGAAGAATCATGATCGTTTGCGACTCGAGGAGTTGCAGCGTGTTGATCTGGTGGTCGCACCGGAATTTGAAGAAGAGATTTTTGCGCCCATTCAATCTGAGAAGAAAGAGATCGATGCGATTCCCAAAAGCTGCGAGTTTGTCGCGAGTGAGGTTTCTCCGGGCGCGGGTTTGACGCATTGGAGGTTGACACTCATGGCTGGGGCGGATACAATACGGGTTTTTGCAGGCCGTCACGCGAACTTATCGCAGAGAATCGAGTGGGATTGGCAGGCAGAACAACAACGCCGCACAAATTTTTGGCAGGAAGTAAAATATTCTTTGCAACTGCAAGATAGCTGGGGACAAGAGTTCAGCACGCCGTGGCAGACGATTGCGAGCAAACAGGTGCAAGCACAGCCGAAACAAATAGAAAAAATTCCGCTGATTCTGTTTGAGTTCGACGATTATCAGCTTGACCAAACTTCACGGCGGCTGCGCACCAAGCTTGCACAAATTGCTGAGAAGATGAAGGCGGATGCGCTGGCGCAATGTGAATTGTTCGGCCACACGGATGCCATCGGCGAGGACGAGCACAACATGCAGCTTTCGCAACGCCGTGCGCAGAATGTTTTCAACGAACTGGTGCGCATGGGAATTTCTCCATCACGTCTGCGCTTCAAAGGCTTTGGCGAACAGCACCCGCTGGCGAACAATGACTTGCCGGAAGGGCGGATGCTGAACCGCCGGGTGGAGGCACATATTCGCCACGCGCAGCAAATGAGCACAAAATGACGAGAGCGTGGGCAACAAAGTGCTTGCATTCCAAAACTTTTTTCCCTAATGTTAGCGCCGTTCTGGAATACGGTTCTTTGAAATGATCGAAGCGAAAAAGGAAGTTTTGGTTGCGATACCTGCTTACAATGCCGGACAAATGTTGACAACCGTTTTAGAAGGCGTGAGCCGGCAGGTTGAGCGTGCGCAAATTCTCGTGATTGACGACGGATCTACTGATGATACTCGCAGGCACGCTGAAAGTTACGGTGTGAAGGTGCAAACACATCAAAAGAATCTCGGCAAAGGCGCAGCGCTCAAGACCGCGTTCGCATATGTCTTGCAGAAAACAAATGCGCACGCCGTGATTTCGTTGGATGCTGATGGTCAACACGCGCCCGAATACATCCCGGATTTTATAAAAGCCTTCGCCGAGGACCAAAACGATTTGGTGATTGGCGCGCGCGAGTTCTCAGTTAAGGTTATGCCTTTCTTTCGGGTCTTGAGCAATAAGATGACGAGCAAGCTGCTTTCCTGGAAAACCGGTGAGCAGATCAAAGACAGTCAATCCGGCTATCGCGCCTACTCGCGGCGTCTTATTGCAAATTTACAACTCAAGACGAATGGATACGAAACCGAGTCCGAGATTTTGTTGCAAGCTTGTCGTGCCAGAATGAAAATAGCCTTTGTTCCAATCGCAACGATCTATCGTGGCGAGACTAGTCACATTCATGGTTTGCGTGAGATATTACGGTTTACAAAACTGTATTTGAACAGTTAATACGCCATCGGGGCGTAGCGCAGTTTGGTAGCGCGCTTGGTTCGGGACCAAGAGGTCGGCGGTTCAAGTCCGCCCGCCCCGACATTTTTCTAACGTAGGAAGGAGGTGAGAATTACATTGAGAATGAATCCTAAAAAAACATAACACGAAATCTAACAGGCATACCTATTCGCATAAAAATACCAGTCCTACCTCAATTTGATCTCCAAATCCCGCGGCACACGCGCGATGCGAAAACCTATGTACCGCGAACACCCCTTGGGGTGACCATCGCGCGCCACACACTGAAGCGCACTCGCTTCGTTAAATGCCGCTCCTCCTCGCACAATGCGCATTTCCGGTTTGTCAACGACGGTCGTCGAAGTCCATTCCCAAATGTTGCCCGCCATATCCATCAGGCCTTGGGGCGTAGCTCCGGCGGGATACGCATGCACCGGCGTTAAGCGCGATTCGTGATCACCAAAGTTCGCACGCGTAGCGTCAGGTTCGGCATTTCCCCAAGGATAAACGCGAACGTTCCCACTCGCTGCCCATTCCCATTCTTCTTCCGTGGGAAGACGAAACACAAAACCATCCGTAATATTCCCCGGACTCATTTGATTGAGCCATTCGCAATAACTTTCCGCATCCTCCCAGTCAATGCCGACCACGGGTAAGTCCACTAGGGCAATTTCTTGATCGTCTCCAAAAGCAGGCACTCTGTGATTGTTTGCCTTAACGAAGGCATCATACAAATGTCTTGTGACCGGGAATTTTGCGAGATGATAGTAATATGGTGGTGCCATTTTATTTGCTCCACGGAGCAACGTGTGGTGGGGCGGCGGTGCTATCATAAGATACTCGGTGCCGGCCTCCCACGGGCTTCGCAAAATCGCCGGCATATGTGATTCCGTAACGGCGCGGAGTGCACGGATTTTCTGTAGCGCAAAATTACGTATACTCACGGCAAAATGCGGCGATTTCAACTCGACCCCTGAGAGCAGCAAGGTTTCGGGACGACAAGCGAGCACCACTTGTACGGCGCTCTTTTCCAGTTTTTGTGCTGTATCCAACCACATAAGAAAGCGTTGGCGCGTTTGCCGGTCTGCAATTTCCTCTAACCCATCAAACAGCAACAATGCGCGACCTCGCCGCAACGCTCGGTTGATTTGAAAAGTCTGAAGTCGAAACTTGCTCTCGCGCAAGGCTTCCTCGATCGCCTTTGCAAATGCTAAAGAAGGGTTGACGAATTTGGCCGAAATATAGAAGGGAATCATTAGCTTGGAAAAACCCAGTTTGCGATGCGTCTCTGGCGAGCTGGCGCGCACTGCAAGCGTATGCAATAACTCGGTTTTTCCGCTGGTTTGTGCTCCGGTAAGCACCACCAGCTTGCGCTCGAGCACGGCCAAACTCAATACGCCTTCTAAATCATAGACATCGTCGGAGTTGAAGCGCTTG
>JABWAN010000708.1 GCA_013361015.1 Candidatus Zhuqueibacterota bacterium
ATCGACATGGCGCAGGCTTTATCGTGAAAACCAAATATGCCACTCCTAGCGGAGTTTGTAGAAACGGTGTGCACGTATGACTATAACCATTTCACTCCTTCGGAGTTGCTAGTAGGTTCTCCTGCAGAATTTTTTGCGCTTTACCCAATTGGTAGATTAAAATTTTGATCAAACCCGCGCGCACCGCGGATTCGGTGTCAAGTTAAGCATTTGGAAGAACGCAAAAGCCCCAACGGGGCGGCATATGAAAGCTTGGGGCAACGCCCCAAGTTAAAATTTAACCCAAACTCGGAGCGCAACGGCGCGAAATAGCATGGGGCGAGGTCGCATACGTACCTTCATTTCGCCCCGATAGGGCTATAAAACCGAACGAATTCTTGTTTCCCAGGGCGTTGCCCTTCTCTATCACATTTGTCCCCGTTGGGGACTAGCGCTTTTTGTTAGCTTGGCACATATGCCTTTCTCGGAGGGTTTATGCCCGATTCTACTTCCTTTTCCTCATTTCTGTCCGATCCCATTGAACTGGTAAAATTCATTGGCGGTATCGTCAGTATTATTGGCGGTTTGGTGGCGATTGGTGTTGTCTTCTTCACCAAAGCTCTGCCCTGGTGGCGCACGCGCCGCGACCGCCGTTCGCTGGAGAAACGCTTTGGCGCGGAGTTGTATCACAAGGCCGTGATCGAGCGGTCGACGCAATACTACATCGATCCGTTTTGTCAGAGTTTGGACCCGGCAGGATCTGAAGAGCCGCGCCTGGTTTATGGAGCAAGGCAAAATCTGTTCGATGCAATTGCGAACATGATGAATCAACCCACCGAATACCGCTATTTGATCCTGCTGGCCGATTCCGGCATGGGCAAAACCTCGTTCCTGCTCAATTATTATGCGCGCCACCTGCGCCAGCGCCTCCGGAAATTTGAGCTTGCCCTCGTGCCGTTGGGCATTCCCGATGCGGACGAGCGCATCAACGCGATCAACAACAAAGGCAACACCGTGTTGTTCCTCGACGCGCTCGATGAAGACACGCTCGCCATTGTCGATCACGTGGCGCGCTTGCGCGATCTCTTGCGCCTTACCCGGGATTTCAGCCGCGTGTTGATCACCTGCCGCACGCAGTTTTTTCCCAAAGAAGAAGAAATTCCCAGCGAAACCGGCATTGTGAAAATCGGGCCGAAGGCTGCCGGCGAAAAGGCGCAATATCGTTTTCATAAGCTTTATCTCTCGCCGTTCACTGACGAACAAGTGCAGGCTTATCTCAAACGGCGGTATCCCTTTGCGCAACGCCGCCGGCGCAAATTCGCGCAGACCATGGTGCAAAAGATTCCCAACTTGAGCGTGCGGCCCATGCTGCTCAGCCACATCGACGATCTCGTGTGCGCCAACCGCGAGATCAAATACTCCTTTGAGCTTTATGAAGACATGGTGGAGGCCTGGCTGGTGCGCGAAGAGGGCATTGTTCCGGGCTTGAAAAAAGAGCCGCTGCGCCAATTCTCCGAGCGCTTGGCGGTTGATCTTTATGTCAACCGCAAACGCCGTGGCGCTGAACGCATTCCGCGCGCAGAGCTGGCCGAGCTGGCGAAATCGTGGAATATCCCGCTAATTGATTGGCAGCTTTCTGGTCGCTCACTGCTCAACCGTGATGCCGCTGGCAACTATAAATTTGCGCATCGCTCGATCATGGAATACTTGTTTGTAAAACGATTCACCGCAGGAGAGAAAGATTGTTGCGGGTTGGAATGGACGGATCAAATGAAGAAATTTCTCTGGGAAATCTTTCGCCATCACGTGGATTCGGACACATGGGTTCCTTTTGACATGAGTGGCGTTGACGTGAGAGAAATTGCTCTAAGCCTGCGCTCAAAGCCGCTGACGAAATTGTCTCGGGATGACGTCAATACTATGCTTAGCCAGCGCGGCTTTTTTGACGTGTACAGGAATAAGAATGGCAAAGGGATTATCCATCTATACGAATTGCGCCAAAAAAGCCAAGTGGTGATGGACTACGCTACCTGCTTGATGTGGCAGCAATCCGGCTCAAGGACTGCCATCTCTCACGAATATGTTCAAACGTACATTCAATTTTTGAATCAGAACCGTTTTGCAGGATACGACGATTGGCGTTTGCCCACGTTGGAAGAAGCAATGTCATTAATAGAGCCAAAGAAACACGGCGAGTTCTACCTTAATCGCGTGTTTGTTCATGAGCAAACATGGGTCTGGACATCTGATCACCATGGCGATGGTGCAGCGTGGGTGGTCAGTTTTTTCAACGGTTACTGCAACTGTTACCATTCTGACTACGGTCCCTTCGTCCGTGTGGTGCGGGACGGAAAAGCGATTATTTGATTCTTTTCTTTTGCTGTTTCTTTTGCAGAGCGAGCGGCCTCAAAAATTTTTTTTGAAAATCATCCTCACTCAAAGTCAATTTCAGGTTTCAAGCGGAAGCCGCGGCGAAAACAAAAAAGTCCGCGGCAGCGGACTTAAGCTGTGAGCTAGGGATTTGAATCCCCGGCCGGCAGAATTTTCAACGATCTTATTCACATCGCCAGTACGCGCGGCTCTCTTTTAACGATGTTCAGTAGCTTGAGTGCGGCTTTGCTCGGCCGGCGCAGGCCTTGCTCCCAGCCTCGAACCGTTGCAGGAGCGACATTCAAATACCTTGCAAAAACGGCTTGTGACATCGCGAGTTGTTTGCGCAACCGAATGACTTCGCGAGCTGACATGGGTCTCGGGGGCGGGGGAAATCTCGTTACGCGCAAATCCGTTTTTTCTCCGCGCTCGAAAGCAATTGCATCTTGCAGGCTAGCGGCCAAGTCATGAAACAGTTTGTCGTCCACAATGTCACCTCATGAGCTTTCGATTTCTTGGATCATTTGTCTTAAAATTTTCTTCTGTCCGGGCGTCAAATCTTCTCTTTGGGCTTTGGCATAGAGCAACAACAAATGAAGATGGTTTCGTTTGGCCAGATGATAATAAATTACGCGCGCCCCGCCGCGCTTGCCTTTGCCGCGAGTGCTCAGGCCGATTCTCAGCTTTCGCAAGCCGCCTGTGCCCGGCATCAGATCGCCGCAGGAGGGATTTTTGAGCAAGCGTTGTTGCAGTTCCAGCAACTGGCCCTCAGAGAGCAGAGCTTGCCCCGCCCGGGTAAAAGCCCTGGATTCGATGAAAATCATGACGCTCGAATATACATGCTTGCGGCTTACCGCGCAAGAACACATTTTTCTCCGAGCGATGCCATGGCGCAATACGAGCATCTTCCCATTTACAAAAAGGCGTATGATCTCACGGTGTACATCGAAACCGTGGTGCGCAGCTTCAGCCGCTACCACAAATATACGCTCGGCACAGAGCTGCGCAATTTGAGCCGCGAAGTGCTGCGCCTCATCCGCGCCGCCAACAACTCGGAAGGCCGGGCACCGCTGCTGCAGCAAAACCGCGAGCGTCTGGAAGACTTGAAATTTTTTTTGGAAAGTCACCTCCCCAAGATATCAATTGAAACGAGAATCGAGCTTAGGCTTTACGATTTTTTTCGTAAGGTTGGACAATGGTATCAACTCTATCTTTGTCATTTTCTGAAAACCTCTGGCGAAAATTCAGCCGGGCTTCAAACTTCACAAGATTCTTCCAGAATGACATTTAATTGTAGTGACGTGGATTTAACGTGTGCGAAGCTGGCGGGCATGTGCGGCGCTGTCATCAATATCCTCGCGATCCTGAACAATCAGCCAGGTGTATTAATCTGCCTCCAGCGTATCAACCCCATCTTGATTTTCGTTAATTTACAAGCTATATTCGAGCCATATTCACGTGAGCATCCTTCGAAACGAAGTCCTGGAGAACCACATGACCATCGACGAATTGATTCGTGGCATTCACGACTTGGA
>JABWAN010000709.1 GCA_013361015.1 Candidatus Zhuqueibacterota bacterium
GCTCAAGGTCAAGCGTTTCACACCCATGTTCGGAATGAGCAAGAAGCCGGTTGCCAGCGCCGAGAGCACACTCGCAATCGTGGAGAGCGCGTAGAGATTTCCGGCCGCGCGCCCAACTTCTGCGAGGCTCGCGGTTTTGATTTTGATCGCGTACGGACTAACCATGCCGAGCAAAGTCAGCGGCGGGGCGAAGAGCACGAACGCAGCCGCCAACACCGCGGCGCGCAATCCCAAAGGTTCAGTGAGAGTGAGCACGGGATATTTGAGCCACGGTATAAGCAACACCCAAACACCGGCACTGGCAATAACGGAGCACAAACGGAAAAGACTAGCTTCGCGGTCCGCCCAACGCCCGCCCAGCCAATAGCCCACGCTCAATGCCGCCAGCGTGACGGTGATGAGTGCGGACCACAGAAACAAGCTGACGCCATAGAAGGGCCCCAGAATGCGGGTGCCTAAAATTTCAACCGCCAAAACCGTGGCGCCCGAAACGAAAACCAACACATGCAAATACCAATGCTTCATTCCACGCTCCTCGTCATTGTAATCGCCAAAAATACTGAACGCAAAATACGGATTGCCTTGCAAAGGTCAAGCAGAATTTGTTGAGGCAAATCACTGGATTAGTTATCGGTGGAGAACGTAGCAGGGTCACTTCTGAATAGTCCCGAGGTTCATCGCAACGTGCTAGTTTCGTCTTTTTATGTTCTGTCGCTGCTGCACCGAGGTACGTTCTTCGCTTGTTTACCGAGGTGGTCTCTTCGAGCGAGAAGACTTAAAGGCGGCAGCATGAACGCCTCAACTTGAGCCTGTCATTCATAAACCCTTGCAGCACACGGCACAAACTTTATTGCGCAAGAGGATGATCACGAAAATGCTGTGGCGCATGCCGCAAGCCTGCAATCAGTATAATGTGGACAAGAGGTCGGTGCGAGATTTTCATCATGCCAGGCCCGGGCTTTGGCTTTTTGAAGTCCGCGCAGCGCTTTAATCTGTTAAAAGTGTAATCTCTGCTTTTAAAGCAAAAAGAAATCTGCAAGCGGATTGAACGAATAACGCGGATACAGCCTTTTGCTTTATCCGCTATGTTCGAAAAATCCTCTTACAGAAAGCCTTTGGGTTGCGGCGCGTCCGCGTTAAGCCACCTCGGTCAACTAGCCCCCTCGGTAAACAAGCGAAGATGGCTCTCAAGAACGAGCAGCGACAAACCAAAAAAGAAAACGCGGCGGCGTGTGGTTGCGACATGAAGTGTGACTTGCGAGTGAATCGTGACTTGTGTTATCTTGCTTTCAATCTCAAAGTAGCACTTCATTCGGTTGGAATCTTCTCTTAGTCTAGGGATTTCATCGAGCACTAGGAAACTTTCCGACGGGATGACAATCGAAGCGATACTTTTTTAATGAGACTGGCCATGCCCGAGCTTCCTGATCTGGTTTATCTCGAAAAGCGGCTCAACGAATATCTGCCCGAACAAAAAATCACGGCAGTTGAAATGCAAGAGCCGATCGTCTTACGCATGCTGCTCCCGGGCGTTTTTGCGGAGAGTCTGCGCGGCGCGCAATTTCGATCCGTCAAACGCCATGGGCCGTTTTTGACTTTCGCGCTTTCCGGCGAAAAGGAGTTGGTGATTCATCCCATGCTCGCGGGGCGTTTTCATTGGAACGAAATCGGCGCGAAGCTTCCGGCAGGTTGCGCGCTCTCTTTGGAGTGCGAAGAGAGCGGCCGCGCGTTCCATTATAGTGATGATAAAAAGATGGGCAAAATTTATCTCACCAAGTCCGGCGACTACAAGAAAATTCCTCGCTTCAACGAACAAGGGCCGGATTTGCTCTCGAAAGACTTCACACTCGACTATTTCAAAGCGCAGCTCAAGAAATCGCGCAAGCAAGTGCGCGTGTTGATCATGGATCAATCGGTAGTGAGTTGCATCGGCAATGCTTATGCGGATGAAACTCTCTTCGCGGCCGGCATTCATCCCAAGACTTTTTGCTATCAACTCGTCGAAGAAGAAATCGCAAAGCTCTATCATGCCATCATCAAAGTGATGCAATGGGGCATCGCGGAAGTGGAGCGCGCCGCGCGTCCAATTGAGGTGAAAGTGCGCGAGCACGTGAGGGTGCGCAACCGCAGAGACCAACCCTGCCCGCAATGCGGCGCAAAGATTCGCCGCGCGGGCGTGCTCGGTTATGATGCGTTCTTCTGCCCCACCTGCCAACCGCTCAAGCGCAATCAGTTCATTGACTGGCGCAACTTGAAAGAGGGCGCGCAATGATCTTTGCGACGAGTACCGCGGCAACGAATTCTTCAAACAAAAACTTGCTTCACAAATCCAAAATCCTAATATTCGCATCGCAGTGAATAACTCGTCTTTGCAAGTCTACACAAGATTCTAAGGAGAACATATGGCTGTGGCACGTGCAGCAGCAGTTACTCTCGGAGGCAATCCCCTCACACTTGTCGGGCCCGTAATCAAAGTGGGTGATAAAGCGCCCGGCTTCACGGTTATGGGCAATGATTGGAAGACCGTGCGTTTCGATAACTTCGGCGGCAAACCGACTTTGATTTCATCCATCCTTTCCGTGAACACCGGCATTTGCGACGCAGAAATCAAACGCTTCAACGAAGAAGCGGGCAAGCTCGGCGACAGGGCGCAGTTCTTCACCATCAGCGCGGATCTGCCGTGCTCGCAAAGCATTTGGTGCGGCAACACCGGCGTGAAGAATGTGAAAACTTACGCCGATCACAAAGAAACGAGCTTCGGCTTGGCCTATGGCACGCTCGTCAAAGAGCTGCGTATACTCTCGCGCGCGATCTTCGTGATCGACAAAAACGGCGAAGTGAGTTACGTCGAATACGTGCCGGAAATCGGCCAACATCCCGATTACGATAAAGCGCTCGCAGCGATTCAAAAAGCCGCGGCGTAGTGGAATTAGACGGCAAGTTTTTTATAGACGGAATTGACAAACAAATTTGAAGACGGTTTGCTTTATCCGCTATATTCGTAAAATCCGTTTACAATTTGTCTTTGATTTGCTGCTCGCACTGCGGCAAAACGCGTGCGCCTATTCTCCGATTGATCATGTCTCTCATCCCTCCTTCCTTCCAAGAACTCGCTCTTCCGGGTCTGCGCGAGGCCGTGGTTTTGATCACCGGCGCCACACGCGGCAGCGGCCTCATGATGGCGCATCTCTTTGCGCAATGCGGCGCACGCGTTGCGATCAACAGCCGCTCACTTTCCGAAACCACACAACTCGCCGAGGAACTGCACGAGCGCTACCGTGTTCCAATTCTCGCATTGCCCGCGAGCGTGTCCGATGCCAAAGCCGTCGACGCGATGTTCGAAAAGCTTTCGGAGTGGAGCGCGCAACGGCTTGAGGTTTTGATCTGCAATGCCGGGCATCCGCTCGTGCACGAGATGTGGCACACCCCGTTGCATGAAATGAAGCAAGAACAAGTCACGCAATGGTTCGAGCAAATACGCGCGGTGGATTTGGATGGCGCACGCTTTTGCAGTCGCCAGGCGTTGCGTATGATGATCTCACAACGGCGCGGCAGCATCGTTTTCATCAGCTCCACGCCCGCGCTTTCCGGCTATCGCGGCACGCCGTACACGGAAGCCAAAGCCGCGCTGCTGGGATTGATGCACGATCTCGCGCGCGAATATGGACAATACAACATTCGCGTGAACGCCGTCGCGCTCGGTAACATTGCGAGCGGTTGGTATGAAAATCTCACGGAAGAACAACGCAAAGCACTCGCGCACGAAGCGCCGCTTGCGCGATGGGGCAAAGCCGAAGAAGTTGCCGGCGCGATTTTGTTTCTCGCCTCCGATTTGAGTGGCTTCATCACCGGCCAAACGCTCGTTGTCGATGGTGGCAAGGTG
>JABWAN010000710.1 GCA_013361015.1 Candidatus Zhuqueibacterota bacterium
CTTCGGGTCATCAACTGCATTGATGAAATCCGCAATGCGATTCGTGTCGGGTGCAGCCGAGACGATTGGAATGTGGAGATACTGCATGCCTGCGGCTTCCGTTAACTCGCGATCCTTTTTGAGATCGACGCCCTCGTTTTCGGTGCGCAAACTCAACACCGAACGAAATCCGCTTTGCGCTAGCTTGGCAAAAGCATCGTTTTTCGGTTGTGCGCCAGTCGCAATATTCTCGTTCAAACAGAGCACGCGCGGAATCTCGGGCTTCAAAGCTTCTTCAATCTTAACCAGCTTGGTTTGTTCTTGCGCAGGTGCTGTTCGGAACAAAAGAAAAGCGCCAAGTACGTAAGCCGCAACTTTGAGGGACATGCCTGCATTCCTTTCGAGTACATTTCGACTAAAGCTTTAGTTATGACGATCACGTTGACAAAACGTTTATTGGGGCAGAATGCCCACAGAACGCAAGTTCGCAAAAAATGAAATTTCTGTTCTAAATGCCAAGGCTTTTTTGTGAACGGATTGAGCGAATACCGCAGAGAAGAAGATTGCATGACACGCGGTATGAGAGGATTCACACGGAGTCAACTCTTGGATGCCAAACAATCCGCTGGGGACACGCAGGCTTGCAAGGCAGGGCGGGATTTTCCTGCAAAAATATAGCAGCACCCCCCCCTACGAGGCGTTCCTCAACTCAGCACAGTGCGCTTTAAAAAAGCCTGCGTTCTTTTGTGAGATTGTACGCATAGACTAAAACGTAACAAGCCGCCGATGCTGCTTGAAGCGTTACGCTCGAGGCGTGTGTGCTGCGAGTTTGTAATAGCGTGCGCCTTGGCGCGAGCTGACCACAAGCACGCCACGCGTCACCAAATCATCCGCAGCAAGCCGCAAGTCGCGCAATGCACCACTGACATGCGCGCGTTCGGCTAGTTCGAGCAACAGATACTCCTGCTCGGGATGCTGCGTCAGATACGCATGAATCTTGGCGCCTATCTGCAGCTTGTTGTGAGATGCACCGACCATTCCTGCTTCCTCCTCAATTTTATCATGAGCCGCGCCACCCGTGTCAAAGCGCAGAGACTCGGCCAGCAATTCCGCCAAGTCTTTGGTTTCCGCAGTCGCGGCATTCAACATCATCTTACACTCCGGGCAAGCCGTTACCAACACCTGCGCACCCGAAGCCGCAATTTCGGCTTTGCGTTCTTGATCCACACGCCGCGCGACTTTCTGTTCGCGCACAAAACCGGCGCTGCCACCGCCACAACAAAAAGATTCTTCGCCGTGGCGCGGCAATTCCTGCAAAGCATGGCCGGTGCGTCGAATAACCTCGCGCGGCGCGGCATAGACCTTTTCATACCGGCCCAGATAACATGGGTCATGAAACGCAATGCGTTTCGCGTTGCCGTTGGCGCCCTGCACAACGAGCGCGCCGGAGTCGAGCAATCCGGCAAAAAATTCGGAATGATGCACGGCTTCCACCTGGAAATCACTTTGCAACGACGCATACTCGCGGCGCAGCGAGTGCAAACAATGCGGGCACGGCGAAATGATTTTGTGCACGCCGCGCTCCTGTAATGCTGCGATATTCTCTTTTGCCAAATTTTGAAACTGCATTTCTTCACCCTGCCGCCGCGAGTGATGGCCGCAGCACGCTTCTGTTTCCAACACTCCGAAATTCACCTCAGCATGCCGCAAGATTTTGATCATTGCCGCCACACTGCTGCGTGCATCGTTGTTATATGTCCACACGCACCCCAGCCACAACAAATGCTCGGTCCGTCCTGGCTCAAAAAGTGGAATCTCCAATTCCTCAATCAAACGCGCGCGCGCATCGCCGCCGATCGCGAAAGGATTGCCATAGCGTTCGATCTTTTCTAAAAATTCCGTGGCCACCATGCCGACGCCGAGAGAAAGTGCTTGCGCACGTTTGGCGCCGAGCAACAATTGCAGATGCTCGATGCCCACCGGGCAAATATTTTCGCATGCCCCGCAACTGGTGCACTGCCCCAGCGCTGTTTGCGAAATGATCTCGCCAATGACCGAGCCGTTGCCGTTGACACTTTGCAGCGTTTGGCGGCCGGCCAAAATAAAACCGCGCGGATTAAGCTCTTGACCACAATTTGCCGCGGGGCACTGATCCGTGCAACGTTTGCATTCCACACAGGTGAGAAAGTCCATGCGCATTTTCCACGGCACCGCCGCGGTATTTTCTAAACCGAGCGCAACTTCGCCGGCCTCTGCGAGTGCATCCATATCGAGATGCAAGGGCAGGTAATCACCCAAACGCGGCGTGCGAAAGAAAATGTTGATCGGCGCCATTAAAATATGAAAATGCTTCGAGCGGAGAATGAGATGAGGAAAGAGCATGATAATGCCGGCGTGCAACCACCAATTCGCCTTCTCTGCAAGCGGTGCGGTTGCCATGCCGTTGAGATACGTCAACATGAGCAACAAGATGAGGAACGCCACTAGGCCGGAGCTGTAGGATTTAGGATCGGGCGAGAATTTAACCAACACGAAGCGGCGAAACGCGAGTCCGACAATCGCAACGCTCACCAGCACGGCCATTACCGCCAAAAAAAATTTAAATGCCGGCAGAGCCTTGCCGAGTAACGGCTCCAAAAGAGCAATGCCGAAGCCTTCGAAAAAGTGATCCAGCGTTTCGATGCCGAATGCAAGGAAGCCGAAGAACACAACGGTGTGCATAAGGCCTGCGATGGGACGGCCACTGATCACACGTGCCTGCAGCAAAACTTCCCGCGCCACGCGCCACAAACGCGCTCCCAAGTGCTCCGTGCGCTTGCGATCGGAGGGGCCGGCGGTAATCAAATGAAGCTTTTTGGATAAGTCTTTCAGGAAGATTGCAAGAGTAGCTGCCAGCAACACAGCCAACAGTATTTGCTCCCAAAGGGCGAAGTGCATATTCCGGCCTCACAGGTTTGAAATGAAGCACGTGCGGTAAGGTGATTAGCGAAGTGTGCAACCGCGGAGTAGATGGCATCTTCCGCTGGCTGTCTCATCATGCAATGTCAAACCCTGTGCCGCCCCACAAGCCGGCTCTGCGCAAAGTGAAAGTGAGATTAAGTGGTGAGAATATTCGAGCTTTGCCCGCGCGGGCTTGGAAGACCGCAATCGGCGCAAAAAAGTGCTCTTAGAAATGAAAAAAACAGCAGATGATTTTGTCAGAAATGAAAATGTCGCGGGCTGGTGCGGCGCCGTCACTCACTCAGAATGGACAGATAGGCTTTCCACGGCCCGACCTCTTCCGTGTACTGTTTCGCCATCGTGCGCGCAATTTGCCGAATGTGGCCCAAATCATGAACCACCCACGTTGCGAGCAACTGGCGTAACGTCACCGCGCCGAAAGCCGGGTGCGTGCCCTTCAAAGCAAAATCATTTGGTTTGAGATGAAGCCCCTCGAGCGTTTGAAGATTCTTTGCGCGCAGCGCGGCGAAGGTGTCGAGCAGCTCATTCAGTGTTTTGCCTTTGCTCTTCTCGAAGAATGCGACACGATCAAACGGCTCGAACGGCCGCGACTCGCCGTGTTCGAGAATGGTTTTCAAACGAGGAATCCAATCTGTTTCTTCGCCATGAATAAGATGGCCGATGACGTCAAACGGGCTCCACGTCTCCGCGCCTTCATCGGTAAGAATCCACACCTCGGACAAACCACGCAGCATCGTATTCAATACTGCCGGCGTTGTTTGCAAAACCTCGCGAGCGTATTCGAGTTGAAATTCCATGTGACCAGCTCTCTGCCTTTTCTATTCCGCATCAATGCCCGCAGCTTTGAGCCCAAACTCCGGCGTGCGGGGTTCGCCTTTGAAAAATTCTCCCGTTTTGCCTTGCGCCATGGCCCAACGCTGCAGCCATGAAATGCCCGC
>JABWAN010000711.1 GCA_013361015.1 Candidatus Zhuqueibacterota bacterium
CGCTACAGTCCCAAAAGTTAAAATTGCCTTAACGGGTACACCAGAAACGAGTTTAGCAGATCCGGCACTAGCCCCAATCGTGGCAGCTTTCACAAGATATTCTTCTGCATCAGAATCTATAATCCGAGTGTTAGGAAGATAGATATGAAGTTCTCTATCTTCACCCTGATTCGTTATCACTACCGTACAAACAAGATTGCCTCCTGACAGCTTACAGCTTTTAAGTTCAAATCGAACGTTTTCAACTTCAACTACGATTGGTTCACTTGAAGGCCTGGGATCTTTACCGGAAACTAGTTTTTGCACTAATTCTTTCATTGCCATTTGCCGGCTTTCAGCATCTAGTTTTTTACCTCTGGGCATTAAGACGCTCGTCTTCGTTAGAATTTCGCCTTCGAAGCTTTGAACGCTAATTCCAATTCTAAGCTGACCAGCTTCGGTATCATCGTAAATATCTCCGAAGACGACGATATTGGTGTGAAGCGACTTTAAGCTCTCCTTTTCGGCATTAGAGATTTCATCTAAACTCATAATGCCTTTCTCGTTTTGCCTCTGCTCAAAAAGCCTTTGATGTTTTCGTCTTTCTATCACGATACATTGCTGTGTCTGAATCAAGGCTTCTTCGAACTCCTCTGTAAAGTTACCAGTCAAGCTATTCACTTCACCATCGCGTGTGGCAAAATCCCAAACATACACGGTTTTGCCGGTCAACAGATTGCCTTGAGAACGGCCATCTTTGAAGAGGAAAATAATACAAAAGCCGAGCACGAGAACAAAACCGGCGAGACGTTGCATTGCGGTCATGCTACCCTCCTTCATGGGCAAAGAGTGACTACAACGTTGTTTTGTGTAATGAATAGTTGCTTTGAACATTCAACGCTGTCCTTCTTGACGCTTATGGTGTGATTAGAGTCCTTCGCTTTGACTCGGATCACCTTCACGGTCGCCTGATCATCAATGATTTGCGCCGGCTCACCGTCCACAAAAAAGCTGGCGTCTTTCATTTTTGATGACACATGGACCTTTATCTGATAATAAGTTGTCGATGGGGGCTCGACTGGAGGCTGTGGCAAAGGCAGTTTTTTCGGCTCTTTTTCCGGCTTTGGTTGAATACTTGATGGTCGCTTGCTTGAATCCGGGTTGTTCACCGAATCTCTACCCGCAGGCTTTGAATCGTTGGATGTCTGCGAAGTAGAAAATTGATTGACTTCGATAGGAGCTTGTTTATTTCCAGAACATACGCCGACCAATCCAATTAAAGAACTGATGACAATCGCGGCGCTTCCGACGAACGCGATTTTTGCATCTTTTGATTGATACCATTTTTGAGCCATAAGGCTATACCAAAAAATTTTGATTCAAAATTATTTAACCTTCTCTTTGAAATGCCACCCTCAACCTCTCCACGACCTTCCCTCCCATCAAATGCGAGTCAATAATCTCTTCCACGTCCTCGAGCGTGACATGTTTGTACCAAACGCCTTCGGGATAAACCACGACGGTTGGGCCGAGCTCGCACATGTCCAGACAGCCCGCTTTGTTCGCGCGCATCTTGCCTTTCAAGCCGCGCTTGTGCAACTCTTCTTTGAATTTTGCAGCAATGGCTTCAGAGTTCTTCGAGGCACAGCAGCCTTTGGGATTATCAGGGGGGCGTTGGTTGGTGCAGATGAAGATATGTTTTTCGAAGCGCATGGGAAGGTTGGGATATTTGCAGATTGGGGAATTGGGATTTTAGATTTCGGGTTCGGGCTTGGGCGCGGTTGGAGCGGGCGCGTTCGGCCAGGTGAAGATTTGGCTCAACTCGATTTGCAAGCCGGGCAGCAGTTCGGGAGAAGTGAGTGTGTTCCATTCCCAGCGCCGGGCTGTTGGCGTGAGCACGAGCGCGCCTTTTTCATAGGGATCGACGAGCCACACTTCGCGGCTGCCTTTTTCGAAATAGAGTCTGGCTTTTTCGAAGAGCTTGGTCCAGGCATCGTCACTGGAAATGATCTCAACGGCAATGTCGGGCGCGCGTGTGGGATAGCGCTCCCCCAATTCAAGATGCTCATTGAGAATGATCGAAAGATCTGGCATTCGGCCTTCGTACGCATTGTCGGGCCAGAAGCGATGCGTCAATTCCGTTAATACTCGGCCAACGGGATTGGCTAGGAAATAATTAAACAAATGCGCACACAATAACGCCTGCGTTTGTGAATGATCGTAATCCGGCATTTTGAAAACCATCCTTCCCTTGAGCAATTCAAACGGCCGCCCATTCGCCAATTTCGTGGCTTGCTCCAAAGTCAGTATAGCGGACGGCGAGGAGGCGATTGGCCGTTCCACCTCGATATCGGCCTGCTCTTTTTTATAGGCTTTTTCTTCAGTCATTGGTGTCATGGCATTTCACTTGGTGATAATATACAACGCGGGATGCAACTGAAAAGGATTGGATCATGATGCAAAAAGAGAACGCAGATTGCGCGGAAAAAATGCCTTGCTCAAAACAAATTATAAGCTTTTGCTTTGTCTTCCAAAATCCGCGTTTTTTCCGCAGCCGCTGCGTTCAAAAATCAAAACAGCGGTTTGCCGACCATTTCAAAAACCATGAACACGACTGCGCCGAGCGTGAGTATACCGAAAACGCCGGCGAGAGCAACGAACTTGAGATTCTCGCGCATTTCTTCGCCGTACTCCATGGCGAGCGCGGTGTTCACGATTACATCGCCCGTGATTTTCGCCTGGCAAGCAAGGCGCGTTTTGGTGCCTTCGCCAAACTGGAGCTTTTCAAAAAAAGAAGGCTTGCTCACGCAGGTATCGGGCGTGACCGTGATTTTGTCCGAGCCGCAAAGCCCGAAGCCGCGACAGTTCAAAAGTTTGTTGGGGCCGCCGTAAACGCTCACACCCGCTTTATTCGCGGCTTTGCGCAAGGTCGCGCCTTCGGGCACTTCGACTTTGATGTTCTCGTTTTGAAAAGTCACAGTCGGCATAGATGGTTCCTTCGGAGGTGTTGGGTTATTGGAATATTCGATTATTGGGCATTGGGTTCAAAAGCGAATGGCGTTTTGGAGTTTTGAATTCCATCACTCCACAACTCCAACAATCCCTCACTCCGAATGTTGCCTACAAATACCCCAAGCTGCGCAAGTGATTCTTCAACTCCTCCGTGGTCTCTTCTTCGTCTTTGGAGAATTGCGGCGCGGCGCTTTCCCACGTGTTGATGTACTGCGCCGGCGGCACGTTCGTGAACATTTCTTCCAACACACGGCCGTCCATGTCGCGGCCAACCGGCAAACCCATCAGCGCGAGCATGGTCGGCGTCATATCGAGCACACTCGCGTTTTCGATTTTGAAACCGCGGCGAATGCCCGCGCCGGCAGCGATCAAAATGCCCTCGTCGTGATGGTCGCCCGAAATGCCGCCGGTATCGCCTTCAATGATTTTGTTCGCGGCAATGACACGGCCTTCGGGCAAGCGCACCGCGAAATCGTCGAGCTCTTCGATCTCATCACGCAAGCGAATCTCAAGGTTGTTGGAAGGGTCACGGTTTACTTCGAAGAGTGGAGCATCCGAAGCGGCGACGCGAATGGCGCGGAGCTCGTGTTCCATTTTTTGAATCCGTGCGGCGTTTTCTTCGCGATCGCGGAAGAACGTCGCGCCGCGAATGTTGAACGTGCGCACGTTCTCGAGATTCCAATTCAAAGTCGCCATCAGCACCTCCGGCAAAATGCGCACAGTGCGATCGGGCTTGCGGCCTTGGGCCTCGGGCTCGGATTGAAAACCGTGATCCGAAAGCACGAGCACGACGGTGTTTTTATCCCACAAATTTTTGAGTATGTAACCGAGCGCCGCGTCCGAGCTTTCGTAGGCTTGGTAAATCGTGTTGCGGTAC
>JABWAN010000712.1 GCA_013361015.1 Candidatus Zhuqueibacterota bacterium
GATTCCGAAGAGCGGATTGTACTTCAATTCATATTTCGCTACGTAACGCACCGCGGGCAGACCCAGCGCCACGATGATAAAAATGTCGAGCGTGGAGCTGTGATTGGAAATATAAACTGCCGGCGACTTGATCGGTGCGCCAATCTGTTCGATCTTCAACTTCACGCCCGCGAACCACAACACGGTGCAGCCAATCGCGCGGCCGATACGATTCGTTATCCAATTCTTTGCGAGACCGAGCGTGAGCAAGGAAGCGACAAACACCGCGAGCATGCCAAGGGTCAAACTCAAAATCGTCGCCGTTGCCAAATAGAAGACCCGCAGCTTCGCGCCAATGGTTGTGCTCATGCTTTGCCTGGGAGGGACGATTGCTTCCGCAGTGGTCATATGAAGGCTCGCTTCGGATTTTGGGAGGTCGTCAAGCAATCAAAGTGGAACGCAGATTGAGAGGAAACAACGCAGATCAAAACCGATTATTATTCAAATTATTATTCAAAAAACAATCCCGACAATCTCTGCCTTTTCAGCACAAATCTGCGTTCCAAAATTTCGTAGCTGTGTTATCGAAACAGCTCGCGCACAATGATGTTTCTTTGAATCTGGCTCGTGCCTTCATAAATCTGATAAATCTTCACATCGCGCATGAGCTTGGCCACGGGATAATCTTCGATGAAGCCATAGCCGCCGAAAACTTGCACGGCGTCGGTGCAGATCTTCATGGCTGTGTCCGCACAGAACGCTTTGGCAAAAGCGGTGTGCGTCGCACTGGCCTTGCCGACATCGCAGAGATGCGCGGCTTCCCAAGCGAGCAGGCGCGCGGCCTCGACGTTCATCGCCATGTCGGCTATCATATGGCCCACGGCTTGGTGTTGCCAAATCGGTTTGCCCATGGTTTTGCGCTCGCGCGCGAAATTGATCGACTCTTCCAGCGCGCGCCGCGCCACGCCGACCGCGCCAATCGCAGTCGGAACGCGGCTGCGGTCAAACACGCGCATGGCAGTCAAAAAGCCTTCGCCCTCTTTGCCCACAAGATTCTCCACGGGCACGCGCACGTTGTCGAATACGACCTCCGCGGTGTTCGACGCGCGCTGCCCCAATTTGTTGAACGGCTTCGCCACGAGCACGCCCGGCGTATTGCGATCCACAATGAACACGCTCATGCCTTGATATTTTGCTTCGCGGTTGGTGTAGGCGAACACCGTGAACCATTCCGCAACCGAGGCATTCGTAATGAACGTCTTCGAGCCGTTGAGAATGTAATGCGCGCCTTCGCGCCGCGCCACGGTTTGAATCGCCGCAACGTCGGAACCAGCCGCGGCCTCCGACAAGCAATATGCCGCCATGCCGCCTTGCGCAAGGTGCCCGAGATAATGCCGTTTTTGTTCTTCATTGCCCGCGAGCATGATCGGCAACGCCGCCAAGCCGTTCAAGCCGATACTCGTGCTCATCCCGGAACAGCCGTATGCCAATTCTTCCGTGATCAAACATTCTTCCAACATGCTCAAACCGGAGCCGCCGTATTCTTGCGGCACCGTCATCGTGGTGTAGCCCAATTCTTGCGCTTTGCGAATCACCGGCCAGGGGAATTCATGGCTCTCATCGTATTGCGCCGCGACCGGAATAATTTCATTGCGCGCAAATTCTCTCGCGGTTTGCCGCAAAAGCTCTTGCTCCTCCGTGAGAGAAAAACTTACGCCGGCGCCGAGATCTTGCATTTGTTCGCTCATGCCTTCTCTCCTCAAATCAACTTTCATTATGTTTGAATGCAACAACAGCACACCGAAAGCAAGCGCGTCAATTCTCGCGCGATGCGGGCGAAGATAATAAAACGAGGCGCCAAGCACAAGCGAGGCTTCGCGCCCATCTCAAATCCGCAGCAAGGTAACACAACCATTTCTGACCAGCGCGAAGGTGATCGCACAATGCTAGGTCTGTTATTTTTTGTTCTGTCGCTGCTTCACCGAGGGCTCTTCTCTGCTTGTTTACCTAGGCAGTCTCTTCGAGCAAGGTGGCTTAAAGCCGAGAGCATGAGCGCGCAGGCTCTGGTTTTTTGAAGTCCGCGAAGCTGTTTAAATCTAAAAGATAAATACAGTGCAAAAAATTTAGCCTCAGAATTACACGGAAAGAAACTCATTTTGTCAGCGAATAAATTCTGTGCTCTTCCGTGTGATTCCGTGGGCTGATCTTTTTGGTTCCGGCTCGTCCTGGCTTATGGGGAGGTCTCTTAGCTGAATCATTCTTACCCCTCCTCATGTCAAGCTGCAAGAATCTTTTTCAACTCTGGAGAAAAATTTAAGCGCCTACAAAAATCTTCCACGAAAATAGAACTCCCACGAAAACGGACAACATTTTCGTGGGAGTTCTATTTCGTGGGGCAATCTTTTGACTAGGTTTATTGTTTACTGCGCCGTGGTCTTTGCCGCGATCGTAAAAGCTGCCGCGACAATACTCTTACCCCACATCGCTTTGATCTCTCCGCTGCTTTCACCGTCGCCGGTCACTTCAATCGTAAAGGCCTCAACCGAGGTCTCATTTGCAGTGACGGTCATCGGCACGGCCGCGAGGTCGTCGGCAGGGGGATGCTCATGTCCCCAGATGCCGGTTTTCTTGTTGAAAACCAAATTCCACTTATCGCCGCTCCCCTTTTTCATCCACAATGAATAACTCCCCGCGGGAATCACGGTCTCGCCGAACTTGAGATCGGCCTCGGTTTTAATTTCCGTGGCTTCGTTCATACCCATGCGCCACACCGTGCCCTCTGGCGCCATCGCGAGCATGTCGCGGCCTTTCAATTGTGGCCGGCCATAATTGATGCTCACGCTCTTGCCGCCAAACGCTGCATTCGCCGTGCCGCGATTGCTCACTTGTTCCGCGGGTTTCTCTGTTTGCGTCGCGGCCTTTTCCTTGTTTTGCGCCTGCGCTCCCTCTTCTTTTTTGGCGCACATGATCAGCGTGAACGACAGCAGCAAAACAAAAAACGCACGAATTGAACGGGACAATAAGTTCATCGGGAATCTCCTGATGGGTTAAAATGAAGTGGATTATTCTGAATCATCATGGAACCGAAACAACCTGTCATTCTGAAAGAAGTATTATCATACCCGGCATAACCTGCAATGGCGTTGCTCATTTTGCGCGCGCAAGCCGCAGGCTCGCGCTACGACTCTGTTACATTCGTTTGCTCCGAAATCTCGTTGGGCGGCTTGAAGCCGAATTCGCGCCCGCTTTGCTCGCCAAAGACTTTGATCTCGCCAAACGACTTCTCGTACTTTTCGAGATTCTCTTTCAATGCGCGCAGCAGCGATTTGGTGTGCTGCGGCGTCATGATCAATCGTGCTTGAATTTTGGCTTTGGGCACGCCCGGAAAGATGCGCGCGAAGTCCAATACGAACTCCGCGGGCGTGTGATTGATGATTGCAAGGTTCGCATAAATGCCCTCGGCCTCTTTCTCGCCGAGTTCGAGATTGATGTTGATGGGTTGGGGTGCGTTGTTGCTCATGTAGTTGCTCCTTAAAATTGAAACTCCATAAAAAATTCACGCAGAGCCGCGAAGCCGCAGAGTTTCGCAAAGAAAAGCATTTTTCTTTTGCGCGCAATACGAATTCACGCAAGCCTTCGAGCTTTTGCTTTCCTTTGCGGATTCTTTGCGACTGTGCGTGCGCTATATTTTTGTTATCCAAACCTCAGCTTCGCCCGCGCTTTGGCTTTTGAAGCTTTACACAGTTTGTGCCTTCGTCAGAACCAGCATTTTGACTGTCTCGACATTCCTCAATGCAATGAGCATATCGGATTCGTTTATGTCCATCGGAAAAGGGTATCTCACATTGATGCCGTAATCGGTCAACATCAAACAC
>JABWAN010000713.1 GCA_013361015.1 Candidatus Zhuqueibacterota bacterium
CAGCAAGAGATCGTGGACAATTACGTCAAGGAGTTGCAGAAGCATTTCCCTGAAATCGAAGTCATCGAGGTTGTGGAAAGCCCGGAAGGAAAAGACACGCTGTGGATTTTGGTAACAAATCCTCAGAGTGAGGAGCGTGAGATCGAGTTGTTCGAATTTAAGGGTAAAAAGGGCATCGATATCTTGGATGATTATGGCTATCATATTCTCGTGCAACCAACGATGAATGGGCATGGTGTCCCCGCCTGAAGACTTTTTTTGAAGTTCCCATGTTTCGAAACAGAAATTTGAGTTCAATTGCGTTCCCAAAATAGAATTTGGAAACGAGTGTGATGAAAACCTCAAGCGAGTACGCTTTAACAATGACGACCCCGATGCCACGAAAGAGTAAGATTCACCTTGTAAGCCTTTTGATTTCTATCTTCGCCCTAACCGCCTGTGAAAAGAAACCCTCACCGCAAAATTATTTTCCCTCCTCCGGTCGCGAAGCGCTCCATCAAACTGCGCTTGATCTGCAAGGCGGTGTAGCGGTGCTGGCTCTGGCGTTGCGGCCCGGTTATGAAGATTTGAGCACGCTGGCGTACTTGCGCATGGGCCGCGGCGCGAACATTACGAGCGCATATTTGACGAATGGCGAAGCCGCGGAAAGCGACTTGCGCACGGAGTACCCGCACTATCTGGCCGCGCGGCGCCGCGCAGAGGCGGTGAATGCACTCACGTATTTGGGCGGTGAGACCTATTTCTTAAATCTGCCCGACGTCATTGCCGCGCGCGACTCGCTCAAGCTGCGCCAAGCTTGGTCAAGTGATTCGGTGCGGGCCAGGCTCGTGCGACTCATTGTCAAAACGAAACCGTCCATCATTTTGATTGCCGCAGACCGCGCGCAGGCTCAGCCGAGTTTGCAGAGTAAATTCCTCCGTCATGCCGTGCTCGACGCAGTGCAGCACCTTTCACCCGAGCATGCGAAAACCAACGGCGCGGCTTCGCAGCCCGAGCAATATTGGCGCGTGCGCCGCGTCTTTGTCGAAAGTAGCCGCCCGGAAAATGCCGTCCGCGTGCCCGTTGAGGAGAAACATCCGAAATGGCAAAAGCGCTATCGCCTCATCGGTGCAGAAGCGGCGAGCCAATATCAATCGTTCCGCTTGCAGCGCAAAACGTGGCAAGAAGCACAGAGTTATGCGTACCAAATAGTGTTTCCCAATGCTGCCGAAAAGCTCAATGCCCTCGATGAAGGCATGGGCGAAGCGGCAAGTCGCGGTCGTCTTCATGAAGTGGCGTGGCGCATGAGCCGCTTCACCGCGGATCTTTTGGAAGGCAACACCAATGCTGCCACGAAGCGCCTCGCTGCTCTGGCCGACTCGGTGAACTATTACATGGAGCAACGCTATCTTTTGAATGCAAGCGAAGTGCAAAGCATTTATCATTGGAAAGGCACGCTCGACAAATTGCAATGCCTTTTGCTCGGCGCCACGGTTGATTATGAATTCAGCGACACGGCCCTCACCGCATTGCAAGTGAGTTTCTTGACCATCAAAAACGTCACCGGCATTTCGGAAAAAGGTGAAACGCTGATTTTCTTCGGCGCAACGGCACCGGGCTGGATTATCAATGAAGGCTTTGACAAAAGGTTTACCTACAAACCCGGCGAGCGTTTCAGCTTGCTCTCACCGCAGCAAGTCGATTTCAACACTCCCGCGGCATTGCACGGTTTGGATGAAGCCAAAGCAACGCGTCTTTTCACGTTTCATGTTATTCATCGCGCGGCAGAACCGGAGCACAGCTTCATTTATCGCATTGATAAGCGCATGTCCTTTGCGCCACGCTTTCTCGTCGAGGTCACAACTCCCCTCGTGCGTATGTTTCCGGGCGAGTGGATCGAACTGAATCTCAAAAATTTTTCACGTGACGGAGTTGCCGATACCATTCGAGTGGCCGGTGACTTGGCCGCGTCCAACGCGTTCGCCTTTCGCTTGAGCCAGAAGGAGGCAGAGCAAAAAGCTACGCTGTATTTGGATTGGAAAGGCAACGGGGAGGAGGGCACGTATCGCATTCCTGTAACGATTGCAGGAGACACGGTGGCTTGGTTTGCCGCGCGCAAGTTTGCCGCGCAAGTCAATCGCGACAAGAAGGTCGGCGTGCTCAGCGGCCTCGCTACCAGCTCGTTGACCGAGGCTTTGCGGCGTTTGGGTATGAAGGCCCGTTTGCTGGAAACCGGGAAAATTACCGTGCAACAGTTGGATTCGCTCGATGTCCTTATCCTAGATCGCCGCGCACTTTCGCTCGCACCCGAAATCAGCAAACGACAAGAAAATCTTACCGCATTTGTCCGGCGTGGCGGTCACCTCCTCGTCTTCGCGCAAGACGCCGCGGCTTGGCAGGCAGCCTCGCTTTGGAAAGATCTGCAGCTCGCGCCCACGGCGATCTTTGATGAAGAAACCCGTTTGCAGACTATCGACAATCATCCGTTGCTCTCCGCGCCCAATGTGCTCACGGCAGAGGATTGGAACGGTTGGCTCAATGCGCGGGGCTACAATCTCGTGCGCCTCGTCGAGGCTGGCGCTGCCGAGGCGCCGGTGCGCGCCATGGAGAACGGCGCACCTTTGCTCGTCACGAAAAAACTCGAGCAGGGCAAGCTGACCTACGTAGATCTGGCATTGACGCCGCAGCTTTTGAACCTTCATCCCGGCGCGTTTCGTCTGCTGGCAAATTTAATTTCATACTAAAAGAGAATCAAATCGCGTACTGGCTGATCGACGTAGCTCATGGCCTGCGGTGCGAAGATTTTTTGGAGAAATATGTTATGCGAAGAATTTTTGGGTTGATGGTGATTTTTATTGCGACCAGCTTTGCTGCACTTGCGCAAACGCTCGCGCCCGTGAGCGACTTGAGCCTAAGCTTGGACCACGCGCGTTTCCGTCACGATGACCAAACCGGCTATGTGGAAATCTATTTCAGCTTCCTGCCGTGCCTTTTGACCTTCGAGTTTTCCGAAGGCAAATATCGCGGCGGCATCGAACTCTCCACGCGCGTCGTCAATACTGCTACGCAGGCGGTGGCCGCGGAGAAACACTTGCCCCTGCAAATTGCCGAGGCCGATACTTCCGCAGCTTGGTATCGCTTTCCTTTCATCACACAAGCCGGCTTTCAACTTCCCCACGGCAAGTATCAATTGCTCGTGTCGGCCACCGATGCCAAAGCTGCAACGCGCAAAGTCGAAACCAAGACCGAGTTTGAAATCACGGCTTATCCCACGCGTGCATCATTGAGCGACTTGCAGCTTTGCAAGAAAATCGCAGCGTCACAAAACCGGGACGATTTCTTTTACAAAAATTCTCTCGAAGTGGTGCCGCAGCCGAGCCTGCTCTTCGGTGTGAACACTTCACCGATCATATTCCACTATGCGGAGTTGTACAATCTCACGCCCGGCGCCTCCTATGTTCTGCAAACGCAGTTCTTCGACGGAGACGGCAAGAGCGTGGCGGAGAAATCCGAAGAAAAGAAATATGCCGCGACGAGTGCGCTGGTGGTGGGGAATAAGATGGTGACCGCGCTGCCGACCGGCAAATATCTGTTGCGCTGCACGTTGAGCGATACCAACCGTGCTGAACTATCCCGCTCGGAAAAAGTGTTTTTCATTTTGAATCCCCACATCAAAGCCAAACCGGTCGATGCCTCCGGGATGTTGACCAAAGAGTTGGAAGGCCTTAATCTCAAACAAGTGGACGATGAGTTTCAAACGGCCAAATATCTCGCCAGCCCCGAGGAAATCAAAATTTACTCGCAACTCTCGGCGCTGGAAGGTAAGCGGGAATTCATGGTCAAATTCTGGCAGCAAGTCGAGCCGGGGC
>JABWAN010000714.1 GCA_013361015.1 Candidatus Zhuqueibacterota bacterium
GGTTTGTCGCTGCGCGTTCTTGAGAGTCATCTCCGCTTGTTTACCGAGGGGGCTGGTTCAGCAAGGTGACTTAAAGCGCTGCGCGGACTGCAAAAAGCACAAGCCTGCGTCCGGGCATCATGAAGACCTAGCGCAAAGCTCTTGTCCAATGTCGCCAACTTTTAAAGAAAGGTATAACAGAAGAATGAAGGGCAGAAGAATTTTTAAGTTTCTTGCTGCGCGACGATGAGCATTTTTGATGAAAGCCGCCCGCATGTTTCTGTCCATATGGCCTGTCCAAGCCGAGGCGCTCATGCCCATAGCTGCAAGCCATCTCGCTCGAAGAGGTCACCTAGGTAAACAAACAGAGAATGCGCCACGGTGAAGCAGCGACAAGACATAAAAGACCAACCTAGCATGATGCGATGCACCTCGGGGCCATGCAGAAGTGACCGCACTAAGTTCTCCACCGACAACTGAGGCATTGCGAAACTCTTCACTCTTAGCTTGACAATACTGCGTTGTCACTTTGAATGCCTGGAACTCATCCGCCTTGCCCCCTTCTCTTTTTAAGAGAAGGAGACTTGGGGGAGGAGCCTCATCTTAACATCGTTACGTTAGGATCTTCTCGTTTTTTGTTTTATCTTCACGCCGCAATCATAAACAACGGAGAATGCCATGCGCGAACTTCTTTCCAATCTACAACAATGGCGTGAGCGCGGCGACACGATTGCGCTCGCGACCGTCGTGAAAACCTGGGGCTCTTCGCCACGGCCCGCAGGCGCGAAGATGGCAGTGAATGCACGCGGCGAGATGGCCGGCTCAGTGAGCGGCGGCTGCGTCGAAAATGCCGTTATTGCAGAAGCGCTCAACGTACTCAAAACCGGCAAACCCAGGCTGCTCGTTTTTGGCGTGACGGACGAACAAGCTTGGGAAGTCGGCCTGGCGTGCGGCGGAACGATCGAGGTGTTCGTGGAAAAATTGGAAGCTTGAAACCGGTCGCGGACTAGCATAACCTGCAAATCAAACATGAAAAGAAATCTTCTTTCTTCATTGCTGGAAACCGTACAGCAAAACATACCGGCCGTTTTGGCGACGCTCACGCGCGGCGCCGAACACGAAATTGGCGCGCAACTTCTGTTTCGAAATGATGGCAGCGTGCTCGGAGACACGGGAGACGCCTCGCTCGTTGCGAGGGCGCAAGCACATGCGCAAAAAATGTTTGGGCACGAACGCACCGAAACCGTGCGCGTCGGTGCGCGCGAAATCTTTCTCGAATCCTACTGCCCACCGCCCAAGCTCATCATCGTCGGCGCAGTGCACATCGCCATTCCACTGGTGACGTTCGCCAAAGAACTAGGATATAAAGTGATCTTGGTCGATCCACGCCGCGCGTTCGCCACGCCGGAACGTTTCCCGCATGTGAATGAGCTGGTCACGCGCTGGCCCGAGGCTGCGCTAGCTGAGATCGGTATCGATGCCAGCACTTGCCTCGTCGTGCTCACGCACGATCCGAAACTGGATGATCCCGCAGTAACCATCGCCTTGCAGCATGCACCGGCTTATCTCGGCGTGCTCGGCAGCCGCAAAACACATGAGAAACGTTTGCAGCGTTTGCGCGAACAGGGTCTCTCTGAGGCGCAACTGGCAAGGTTGCACGCGCCCATTGGCATGGCGATCGGCGCGCACACACCGGCAGAGATTGCGTTGAGCATTATGGCGGAGATTACCGCGGTACGTCGCGGCGCGCTGCAAGAGGCTTGAGTGCGCCACTTCAAACCATCTTTTGAGAATGGCTTGCAATCCCATGAACACTTCTTTCAACACGCGCTTTCGCCAAACGCTCGCCGCGCGTCGCAGCTTGCTCTGCGTCGGGCTTGATCCCGAAATGGAAAAATTGCCTGCAGGCTTGCCGCGCACGCCGCAAGGACTCGTGCAATTTTGCCGCGAGATCATCGCTGCGACCGCGCAGTATGCCGCAGCTTTCAAAGTGAATTTTGCATTCTTCGAAGGTTTGGGCAACGCCGGTTGGGAGGCGCTCGCGCAGGTTGCAGCCGCATTGCCGAATGAAGTCATCAGAATCGCCGATGCGAAACGCGGCGATATTGGCAACACGGCGCGGCTCTATGCCGCCGCGGTTTTTCGCGAGCTGCCATTCGATGCGCTCACCGCCAGTCCCTATTTGGGTGAGGATGCCGCCGAGCCTTTTCTTGCGGATGAAATGAAAGGGGTGTTTTTTCTCTGTCGCACTTCGAATCCCGGCAGCGCGAGCGTGCAGCTTTTTCCGCAGCAAGAACAGCCGCTCTATCTGCACGTGGCGCGCGAAGTGATGCGATGGAATCGAAAAGAGAATGCCGGTCTCGTGGTCGGCGCAACGCAAACCGTCGAGCTCGAACGTGTGCGCCGCGAATGTCCGGCTCTCCCCTTCCTTATTCCAGGAGTGGGCGCACAGGGCGGCGATTTGGCTTCCGCGGTGCGGTTGGGCGGCGGCGCGAATGGCGATCTTGCCGTGATCAATGCCAGCCGCACGATTATGTATGCCGCCCGTGATCAACACTTCGCCGAGGCCGCGGGGAAAGAAGCCGAGAGGCTGCAGCGAGAGATGCAAAGACTCCTCGCTACGCCCGCGTGAAGCGCTTTCGCCTTAAAAGCAAAAGTTTTTGTAAGCGGATTTTTAGAGTAAACGGATAAAGACAAAAGCATTATCCGCTTAAAGAACAGCTTTGGGTTTGCGGCTCGTCCGCGAGAGTGAAATAGGCGCTCAGTGCCTCGTTGCTGAAACCGGTGCGAGCGCGGTAGGCGCGCCGAAATGCTCCGTGAGAAAACCAATCATCTTCTCCTCATAGCGCGCGGCATCGAGCGTGAAAGATGCGCCGTGCGTGGCCTCTTCAAACACGACCAGGCGTTTGCGCGTGCTCACCGAATGTTCGAATAGTTCCCGCGAGATTTCCGGCGGCATGCGCACGTCTTTGCCGCCCGCGATGAAAAGCAGCGGACGGTCGCCGATTTTATCGAGCGCGATCTTCATGTCGAATTGGGCGCTGCTGAAACCGACGCGCCATTTGGTGAATAGAATGATTTCATCTGCCAGGGGAAACTTGGGGAGGCCCATCCAAATTTTTGCGTGGTGCGCGATGAGATGATCAAACGACAGAAACGGCGCGCCAAGATTTATACTCAGCAGTAGTCCCAAAATTGCCGTAGCTCCGAGATACGTCACCCCGGACGCCAGATATTTGCCGGTCATATTAAGCCGGGGGACTGACTTCATGGTGCGGTATATATGATATACAAAGAGCAGCACTGCAAGATTTAACATAGATGCTGATACCAGCAGCAGCCATCCTGTTTCAAACACCCAGAAACACCAGACCAGTCCGATGGTACCAGCCGTATAAATCCAATACTGCACCTCCGCGAGAAGCGTACTGTAAAGCGGAGCTTCAAGCACAACAGGCACCAATTGAAACATTGCTCCGAAGATGATCATCGTAATCCAACCGAGCGCCGCCAGGTGATTTAGTGACAACACTTTCGGCTGAAAATGATGCCCCGTGATCGAGTCATAATGCAACAGCATCACCAAAGCTAAAAACACAAATGAGGCAATAGCCGTGATGAAGTATTTTGACACTATCCTAAACGGAGGCGCGTATGATGAAGATGCTATTGACCCGGCAGACATGTTTGCTATTTCTTGCGGCTGATAAGCACTTTGTAATAATTTTCTTCGATTTTATTAGCGGTTGCCTCAAAACCGTTTTCCTCAAGTTTCGGATAGAGCATAACCGGCTCGCGATGATGATGCACCAACAGAACTGCACATTCCGGAAGCCGGGTAAGTTTTTCCAGAATTTTAATCATTG
>JABWAN010000715.1 GCA_013361015.1 Candidatus Zhuqueibacterota bacterium
CGCTGTCTCTTTTTCGCTATCATTGGTCTCCGGTTTATGCTAAAATGGCTTGAAAAACTTCGTGCGTACCTGCGTCATCCCTTGGAAGCGACCAATGACTTTTTTAGCAGCTTGGAAATCAAGTTCAAGCTCAGCATCAATATTGCCATCATCGTCATTGCGGTCGTACTCTTGTTCAGTGCGCTGATTCTGCCCATTCAACATCGCGAGCTTGAAGAGGCCACGCGTGAAACGTGCACGGTGTTGATCAAAAAGCTGAGCCAAATCGTCGCCGATCCATTATTGGACAGCGTGTTGGAACCGCGGCGCTTGCCGGAAATCCCGCTCGAAGTCACTCGCACGATGCAGATGAACATCAAAGGTTTGGAATACATCGTCATCTTCGATCACAACGGGAAGGTCGTCGGCACTTCTGATACACAGCGCTTCAAGTGGCCCATGCGGCCCGAGCGCCTAGCCACATTGAGCCACAACGCCGATATCTCGATGCAGCAGGATGAATTCTATTACGAGTTCAGCTACCCCGTCACCGCCACAAAAGAGAAAGTTATCGTCGGCTATGCCTGCGTCGGTTTTTCAAAAAAAATTCTGACGCAACCGCTCGTGCGAATTCAGCGCTTGATTCTTTCCATGGCCGTGCTGGTGATCGTGGTTTCGGTTTGGGGCATTTACTTTTTTGCGCGAAAAATCGTGGGTGAGATTCATGCGCTGGCGGATGCGGCGCGCAAAGTTGGCGACGGCAATCTGGACGTCTATGTTACACCGCGTAGTAAAGACGAACTCGGCCGGTTGGCGCGCGAGTTCAACAACATGGTCACGCACCTGCGCGAAAAATTGCAGATGCAAAAATTCCTCTCTAAACTCACGGTCGAAATGATTCAAGAACGCGGGGGTGATCGCGTCGAGCCGTATGAGGAAGGTGATCGCCGGCAAGTCACCATTCTTTTTTCCGACATTCGAAATTTCTCGGCAATCGCAGAGGATTCCGAGCCGGAGCTAGTGGTCAAACTGGTGAATATTTATTTCGATCTGCAAACGCGCATCATTGAAGCCAATCGTGGCGTCGTGGACAAGTTCATGGGCGATCAAATTATGGCGATCTTCCAAGGCCCGGCCATGGTGGAAAATGCGGTGAGCGCGGCGATCGATATTCAACGCAGCGTAAAAAAGCTCAATCGCCAGCGCAGCGCCGCCGGTGAAATCACTTTCGACTTGGGCATCGGACTCAATCAAGGCTTTGCGGTTATGGGCAACATGGGCTCGCGGAACCGCATGGATTACACCGTGGTCGGCGACGTCGTGAACATTGCCAATCGTCTGTGCAGCCTGGCGCGCAGCGGGCAAATCATCACCGAGTACAATTTTGCGCGCATGCTGAACGGCAATTACAATATCACGCGGCTCGACGCCATCATGGTCAAAGGCCGCAGCAAGCCGGTCGAGATCAGTGAAATCGTATATGAGCACGAACGCGCGGCGAAAGAGGCAACGCACTCTCCCAATGTGTGATTCGCAACTAAAGTGGCTCGTTATCCATTCCATCTATCATGCTGAAAGCTTCTCACAAGACTACACTCATTTGCCTGCTTGCTGCCACCGGTTTGTTTCTGGAGGGCAAGCCGCTTTGCGGGCAAGCCTTTTTTGCGAACGATGGCCACACATTGCGTGCGCTCGGCTTGGGCGGGGCACATCTTGTCGCCGCACCCGATCCTTTGGCAGCCGCATGGAATCCCGCGAGCCTCGCGGCTTTACGAGAGGCTCAGATTGCCATCAATCCAAATTATGAGTATCGCATTTCGACCGTCGGCCTCGCCGCGTTCTGGCCGCAAGCCGGCGGTTGGGGCGTTGCGCTCATGCGATTGCCCTCGGGCAGCCAGCGCCTCGATCGTTTGAGTCTAGCATGGGGAAAAGCGCTCGCCCCCTTCTTCTCTTTGGGCATGGCCGTACACGGCAATCATTTCGTGGATGAAAAGGCAGATGATTTTGCCACGATGACGATCGGTTTTTTACTGCATCCAATAGGCGGGCGCGTGCCGGTGCCTTATGAACAAGCCGCCTCGCAACATTTCAACGCCCCGGTCTCGCCGTATCGTTTGGCGTTTGGATTTCAGGCCAGCGATTTTTCCTCCAAAGAACAACCCATAGAGGCTTATTATAAAGCCAGCGCGGCGGTACGTTTGGGCAAGAGGCTGCCCTCGCTCTTTGCCACACACGAATGGCGCGACCGCGAAGCAATTACAGCGCTCGGACTATCCTTTATCGCGTTCAAGCATCTCGCCCTTTTTTCCGGCGTGAAGGATTTGGAGGATCCCCAAGCCGCTTTGGGCGCGACGCTTATGAACGAGAGCTATGCGTTCGACTTCGTGTATTCCGTGAAAGAAGAACGCCTGCTCGCGGGATTAAGCCTGCGCCTCGGTTCAAGCCCGGCGACGCGGATGCAACATCATTTGGCGCGCGGAAAAGAATTTGCAAAAGCCAAGGACTACCGCGCGGCTTTGCGCGAGTTCCAGCAGCAACGCGTGTATGATTCCGACAATCGCAAAACCTCCGAATTAATCAAGGAGCTCGCAATGCGCGTGGCCGCGGAAGATCAACGCGCAATGGAATTGATGGCCGAAGCCGCCGCGTTCGAGCGCAAACACGAATACATTAGCGCTGCCCTCAATTACCTGCAAGTGCTCAAGCTCAACCGCCAACACCGCGAGGCGCATCTCCGCTTGGAGCGACTTGAGCCCCACATCAACGTCTATACCACCCAGCTCTATCGCCGCGGCGTACAGGCCTTCGAAGAGGGCAACTATGATGAAGCCAATCGCGCGTTCGAGAACATCCTTTTGGTGCGCAAGAATCATTCGGACGCGGAGGAGTACATGGCGCGCTTGGCGGAGTATCGCAGCAAACAGGCGCAAGAAGCTTTTTTAAAGGGCCTAGGCTATTATAGCCAGGGAAATTACCAACGGGCGCTGCAAGCGTTCGAAGAGACGCTGCGGCTGGAGCCGCAACATGCGGAGGCGCTGCGATACATGGAAAAAACGCAGACTGATTTGGATTTGCAGAAAACTCAGATCGACGGCATGGTCAACCGCGCACAAACCTTCGAGCGCCGGAAGCAATATCTCAATGCGTATAAAATGTATCGCGAGATTTTGAGTCTTGATCCGGCACATGACCTCGCGCGCCAACAACTCAAGGTTTTGCAGACGAACCTCGACGGCTATGTGACGCAAAAAATGCAGGCCGGCGAAGCAGCGTTTCAGCGTGGCGATTTGGAGCGCGCGGACCGCGAATTCCAAGCCCTGCTCACCATGTCGCCGAATCATCGCGAGGCGCTGAACTATCGCCAGCGCATTCAAGAAAAAATCCGCACCAATATCGATGAGCTGATGCGCAGCGGCATGCGCTGGCTCGAAGCGCGCGATTGGGAAAAAGCCGCGGATGCTTTCGAGCGCGTGTTGGTAATGGAGCCTTCCAACAAACTCGCCAGCAGCAAACGCAACGAGGCGCTCTCGGTGCTCGGCTTGAAGGGGCAGTTTGAGCGCGGCGAAGAGCACTTCCGCCGTGGGGAATTCGTGCTGGCCATGGAAATGTTCGACAAAGTGCTGGCGAAAGACCCCGAGAACTCGCGCGCGCGCAAATATCTCGACGATGCGCAACGCCAGCTCAATCTCAGAATCGAGCAATATTTCAACAACGGCTTGAGCTATTACGCGAACGATGATTATGACAAAGCCATCGTGGAATGGCGGCAGGCGCTCGCACTCAATCCCAAGCATGCACAATCGTTGGAGTTCATTGAAAAAGCTCGTCTGAAATTAGAGGCGCTGGAAAAGCTCGCCA
>JABWAN010000009.1 GCA_013361015.1 Candidatus Zhuqueibacterota bacterium
CCTCGAATCGACTTGGCAAATACGGCATAATGATTCGAAACAAGACTGTCCGCGGTCACCAGCGACTCATTGAACAATGAATCCCTTGCGGTTTCGAAAACAAAGAAGAAGCGATCGCGCGGGTCGGGATCGGAAGTAGTCTCCCAGCGAAAATAAACGCTATCGCCCGAAGTGCTGGCGCCATTAGCGGGCGCAAGCAAAGCGAACGGCGCCGGCGGCTCATCAATGGCATTGACCCAGAAATCTTGCGCCGCGGACCAATTCGAAACGAGATCCTCGTCATCAAGCGTTTGCACACGCCAATACCACTGTGCATTCTCTGTGAGGCTGTCGGGAACTTGCAAGGTAGCCAGCCCGAGGGCCGTGCGATAGCTATAACGCGGCGAAGAAAAATCCGCGCTCGTGTGCAGTTGCACGTTATAGCGCAACGTCGCGCCGTGATCGCTGAGATCCGGGTCGCTCGCGGGATGCCAACTTAATTCGGGACGCGAGAGACGCACTTCCAAGCCTTCGCGCGGAGAGAAGCCGGTTGTGACCGCACCCGGCGCGGTGTTCGTTTTGTTGAAAAAGAAATTCACCCGCGTCGTAGTAAACGGCGAAGCACCGCCGTACTGATCCTGTGCGCGCACGCGCCAATAATAAACACGATTGTCAACGAGATTATTGAACCCGCGCAACGTATCCAACCGCACGGCCACGGCATTTGCCACGGCGAGCGCGTCATCGCTTCGCGCAAGCAGGCTCGGCACGGGCAACGCACCCCCGAGCCCCGCTTGATTCACCTCGGGCGAAGCAAACGTGCTGTCCTCGTCGATCTGCAAAGCATACGTGATCACATCGCCCATATCTGCATCGACCGCTTCCGTCCACAGGAGCAAGCCTTCGGGCTTGAGCTCCGCTCCAGAGGCGGGCAGCAAAGCTGTCGGCGTCGAAGGCGCATGATTGCCGCTGGGTTGATAGCGATAAACAAAGAGCGTAGTGGTGTTGCTCCAATTGCGGGCATTGTCCTGCGCGCGCATGCGGAGATAATACGTACGATTGGCTTGCAACGGCTGGCGCACCGTAAATGAAGAATCGCGCTGCAGCACAAACGGCGTTTGCGTCGAATCCAAAGTGAAGAGCATGGCATAGCCGAGCAGGCCGCTCAAATCACGCACGCCGCCCCAGGCGAAATGGGGATTGACGTATTCATACGGCACACGGTCATAAATCAAAAGGCTGCGCGTGTCATCGCTCCAACCCGCGATATAAGCCGGGTTGCTCGGCGGCGTGTTGTCGGGCAAAACTGAAACGTGGCTCGTGTCGGTCCACGGCTCGTAAAAAACCTGGCCGTTGTTGGGATTATCGGCTTTGTCAAAAATGCGCGCGGCAATTTGTGCGCTGCTCGTCGTGCCCCAATAATTGTAGCGCGCGTTGACGTTGCTCGTGCCGGCGTTCTCCAAATCATAAAGCCCGGCATTGCCGTGAATGTCGTTGGACGTGCCGTACGCATTGCCGATGACGGGACTCGACGCGCCGATAAGATAGACGCCGCTCAAAGCATTGCCGAAAATCGCAGAGTTCGTAATGCGTGGCGAAGAAACATTTGCGAATAAGCCGTATCCGCCGTTGTTACGAATGAGGGTGTGATTGATGACGGGTGTGGTGGTCGAGCGGCAATAAACCGCAGCGCTTGCGCCGCGCGCATTTACCTCGCCGGCTTTTTCAACGACGCAGTATTGCAACAACGAAGTCGTCCCGTAATCGCTGTCATCATCAAAGAGAAGGCCTTGCCAGTTGGCAACCTGGCTTGTTAGGCTCGTAAAGATGATGGGGTCTGTTGACGTGCCGCTGGCGGAGAGTGCGCCGTTGGCTCTGCCAATATCATCGCCGGCAATGATCAAACCCGTGCCGGAAGCAAATTTCAAAGTGACGCCCGGCTCGATCGTGAGCCTGCCGCCATAGTAAACTCGATAATTCGTCATGATAACAGCGTAAACCGAACCGCCTTGTTGCTTGCGCAAAATCATGGCCCCGGTCAAATCGCCGCCGATGATTTCGATTTCCGGCGCAGTCGCGCCTTGAAACGTGTTCCCGCTCATTTGAAACGTCGTACCCAACCGCAACGCTTTATCCACCATGCCGCGAAAGCTGCATGACAAGATTATAGGGTTACCGTCATAACTATCTGCGAACATCCAATACGTCGAGCCATTGCTAATGAAATTGCAATTGGTAAAAGACGGGTTAGAATCCCCGCCTAGACGTAAGGCTTCGACTGGAGCATTATGATAAAAGACCGAATGCGAAACCGAAATGGATGCGCTCGTCAACTGCATGACTGCGCCGGTGGTGTTGCGCACGGTGATCTGCGAAATGTCCGGCATGGTGGTGGCGCGACAATGGATCGCCGCGTTCGAGCCGCGCGCATTGATCTCGCCCGCTTTTTCAATGACACAATAATTCAACGCCGAGGTTGCACCGTAATCGCTGTCATCATCAAACAAAATGCCTTGCCAATTCCCCGCAATGCCGCTCAAGCTGGTGAAATAAATGGAATCCGCAGGCGTGCCACTCGCCGAAAGCGCGCCGTTGGCTCTGCCAATATCATCCCCGGCAATGATCAAGCCCGTGCCCGAAGCGAACTTCATCGTGACCCCGGGCTCAATCGTGAGCTTGCCACCATAATAGACGCGATAGTTGTTCATGATAACGGCATAAATCGATCCGCCCTCTTGTTTGCGCAAAATCCTGGTGCCGGTCAAGTCGCCGCCGATGATTTCAATCTCCGGCTGCGCCGCGCCTTGAAACGTATTCCCGCTCATTTGAAAGCCGGTGCCCAGTCGCAACGCATGAGATACGGAGCCGCGAAAATTGCACGACAAGATTGCAGGGTTGCCGTCATAACTATCCGCAAACATCCAATATGTCGAGCCATTGCTGATGAAATTACAATTGATGAAAGAAGGGTTGGAGTTGCTGCTCAGCCGCACAGCTTCGACCGGAGCATTGTGATAAAAGACCGAATGCGAAACCGAAATAGATGAGCTCGTCAACTGTATGACTGCGCCGGTTGTGTTGCGCACGGTGATCTGCGAAATATCCGGCATGACAGTGGAGCGGCAATGAATCGCCGCATTCGAGCCGCGCGTATTGACCTCTCCGGCTTTTTCAACGATGCAGTATTGCAGCGAGGAAGTCGCTCCATAATCACTATCATCATCAAACAGAATGCCTTTCCAATTTCCCGCAATGCCGCTTAAACTCGTAAAGTAGATGGAATCGGTAGCCGTGCCATTGGCTGAGAGCGCGCCATTTGCTCTGCCAATATCGTCCCCGGCAATGATCAAGCCTGTGCCCGAGGCAAACTTCATAGTAATGCCCGGCTCAACTGTAAGCTTGCCGCCATAGTAGACGCGATAGTTGTTCATAATCACGGCGTAAACCAAACCGCCCTCTTGTTTGCGCAAAGTCAAGGTGCCGGTCAAATCACCGCCGATGATTTCAATCTCCGACGCGGTCGCGCCCTGAAACGTATTCCCGCTCATTTGAATCACGGTTCCCACCCGCACGGCTTTATCAACTGCACCATCAAATGCGCATGACGTAAGGTTGGGATTGCAGTCGCCCGCAACAGCGAACAGCCAATATGCCGAGCCGCTGCCCGTGAACGTGCAATTTGTGAATCTGGGACCCGAACCGCTTGCAAGGCGCACGACTTCTTTCGCGCCGCTGTTATAAAACGTCGTATGCGAAATAGAAGGCGAAGCGCCTTCCAACAGCAGTGCATAGCCCGCGTGTTCATAAGAAAGCGGTTGGCCGATAGTACAATTCGACATCGTAGGCGTGTTCGTGTTGACGCAATGCATATCCGCATTCGCGCCGCGACTGTTAGCCTCGCCGGCTTTTTCCACGCGGCACCACGTCATGGAAGAAGTCGGGCCGTCACTGCTGCGATCATCGAACAAAATGCCTTCCCATGCGTTGTTGTCGCCGTTCACGCTGGTGAATAAGATCGGCTGCGCCTGCGTGCCGTTGGCGATGAGCGTGCCTGCGCTGGTGCTCGAAGAGATGCGCAGTTGCGTACCGCTGCGAAAGAGCACGATCACGCCCGGCTCAATCGCAAGCGTCGCGCCATTGTGTACCGTGACGTCGCTCGTCGCTTCAAAAGGACTACGCGCAAGGTCCCAAGTGGTGTTCACGGTAATCGGTCCCCCGACGAGCGTGGAAGTTTGAAATACGTTAATGTTCGCTTGACCCGCAGCCAACCCGACAGATGTTGCTTCAATGGTTGCAAGGCCGGGCGAGGTCGAAGCGCGAAAATTGATGGCCGCTCTACCGGCAACCGCGGGCGCGGGATTATTGCCCACGAGGGTTCCGGCATTCGCGCCGGAGCGCAAAGCGAAAGTCACGGTATTGTTGGCCCAATGAACCGCTTCATTCCAACGATCTACGACACTGGCACTCACGAGCGCCGTGCTCATGCCATTTGCCAGAAGCACTTGCGGGTTTGCACTCAACGCAATGGCAAGGGGTTGATGCGTGACGGCCAACTCCGCGGCTATGATCGGCCCGGCGGCGCCGATATTTGAAATCGAGATGCCCGTAATGTAGCCTTGATTGCTGCGGCTATTCGGCGAACTGCCGGTTGCCAAAAAGTTGGCATTGCCGCCTCCGTGAAATGCCTCGTCGCCGTTTCTTGCCCGTTCTAAAGCCAGTCCTTGAGTATCATCCGCGAGCATGCGCGTCGAATCGACGTGCCAAATCAACGCGCCCGAGCCCGGCGTTTGTGAATCATATTCGCCCGCGAGTTGTTTGTAACGATTTTCTACATGAAAATATTCGCGCCCGAGCACGCCGTTTTCCGGCAACAGATAGCTGCGTGCCGAAGTATTGATTTGCGTGAGAAATCCGGATTGATCTGAGGTGATAATCTGAGGCGTCACCCACTGCAATTGCATGCGATGCGGCGCGCACGGTGCATTGGGATAATCCAAATCGGCAACGATATCCGTTCCCATGATGCACCACGTGCCAGCGTGGTCGGGCTCGTAATAATGATCGGGCAGGCCGAAGTCATGACCCAGTTCATGCGCCAATGTGGCCGTGCGGTTTTGCGAATGTTTCCTTCCGAAGATCCCGGACTCATATTTAAAGAGCAACTCGCCGCCGAAGCAAACACCGCCGCCTACGCTATGCACGCCGATTTGCACGCCGTCGACATTGACCGGAATATTTCTAGAACCTGCCACAAAAGGGAAGCGCACGCGATGGACCTTGGGATCGTCGGGCGTGCCGTGAACGCTATATTGCAAATCAAACGCGGCTACAATGACGTAAATGTGTAGTTCGTGCGATGCTATCAAACCGTCGCGATTCACATCATATTGCGCGAAATCCAAATCGTTGCGCGCGGAGACCACGGCTTCTTTGGCCATATGGACAAAGTATTCATCGCCATATTGCTGCTTATAGTGGGCGAAATTGTTGAGCAATTGATACCATCCCACCACGCCGTTGTTCGGCTCGCCGTCTGTGTCCCCGGCGGGCCTTAGGCCCATTCTGCCGAAGGATATTTTCTCAAAATAATCCGTAATGCTCGGTTTGGATCCGAAGAACCGCTGCCGCCATTCTTCTTGCGTGGTTTCCGTGAAGAGGTTACGATCAGTATCCGGGAAATAGGCGAGGATAATCAAAGTGGGTTCGAATGATTGTGCTTGGGAATTTACCCAGGCCGGGCGAAGAGCCGGGTAAGAACGAATCTTTTCGTGCTCGTTCGGTGCATTCAGCTTTTGGGCTATTAGAAGAGGATGCAGCATGAAAAAGCTGCAACCACCAAGCAGGAGGGCGCTAATTCTCGGCAGAATAGCGTACATAGGGAATCTCCTTAGAAGAGAACAAAAAACTTTTCAGTGTATGTTAGCTCTCGGTGTACGGCCAAGTCGTTTAGAAGGCCCGATCGACTTCCTGTGCATAAAAACTCTTCGGCGTATGTTTGAATCCGTGAACTGCTCGCAGCGGTTACGGCGTGTCAGTAAATACGCTATCAGCTATTCCTTTGCCGTTTGTCATTTTTTGCTGGCTGCGACCAACCACTCATATCTCTACATTTCATCTTGTAAAAAACCCTCGTCCCACTCAAGCGCACGCCATTGGTGAAGAGCTTGCCAGTGAGCGTGACTTTACGCGCTCTATCTCACCAAAACAAATTTCTTGATCTGCGCGAATTCAGTTTTCGCACTTCCTCGAGGCGGAGCAACTTGCAAACGATAAAAGTATACGCCACTCGCCAAATTGCCGGCTTCGAATTTTGCCTCATAAACACCGGCTTCTTTTCTTTCATCGACCAACACAGCCACTTCCGCTCCCGCCACGTTATAAATTTTAAGCGTGACTTGGCTCGTACGCGGAACGGAATACTCGATGCCTGTCGCAGCATTGAAGGGATTGGGATAGTTCTGTGCTAGCGCGAAGCCGGAGGGCTCGGCGAGACTTTCTGCCACCGCGGTCGGCGTTTCCTCGACGCGATAGATGCTGCCGCCAAAAGTCGCCACCAACAGCGTGTGCGGCTGGCCGGTTGCCGTCTTCACCGAGAAAGTGGAAAGATGAGGCAGGCCATTGTTGTAATCGCTCCACGTGTTTGCGCCATCGGTCGAACGCCGCACGCCGCGGTTGAAGGTGGCCGCATAAACCAAGTCCGAATTTTCAGGATTGACTAAAAGCTCGCGCGTTGATAAGCCTTCGTCGACCCGTTGCCACGTCAAGCCGCCGGTCACGCTCTTAATGATGCGCCCGGAAGAATCCGCATAAAGCACGTTGGGTCGGTGCGGATCAACGGCCAACGTTGATATCCGCAGGCCGGTTCTGCGCGTATTCCACGTTGCGCCGCCATCGATGCTGCGAAACAGAGTATCGATCGTGGTAAAGGCAAACAATGTATCGGGACGCAGGGGATCGTAAACCGCATCGTTTACTCTTCTGCCCGCAATGTTGAAGGGCGACCACGTTTCGCCGCCATTCGTACTTTGATAGGAGCGGAAGCTGCCGGTCCACAGCCAGGAAGGATTTTTCGGATGCACGGAGATTTTTGAGATGCCGACGACTCCGCCAAGCCCGAGCAGCCCGGTGGATTTTTCCACCCATATGTCGCCGCCAGTGGTGGTTTTATAAATCAACCCGCCGAAGGTGCCGGCGTATAGAACGAGTGGGTTGCTTGCATCGATCGCGAGTGCGAATGCGTCATTATCCAGAATACCATCATTGACGGTTTGCCAGCTCGCGCCGCCATCGCGGGAACGATATACGCCGCCCAAGCTTCCGGCGTAAATCGTCAGCGGATCGGAAGGATGCGGCACCACATCGAACACATCGAGGTTCTGCAAATTGCCATTGAGCGAACGCCAGCTTGTGCCTTGATTGGAAGTACGATAGAGATTTCCGCCAAAGGCAACGTCCACCACGCCGTCGGGACGAACGTCGATATCATGCACATAGTGATCCGGCACGGCGCTCGAAATCAAACGCCACGAATCGCCCGTGTCCGTTGAAAGGTAAACGCCATTTGCAAAACCGCCGGCGTAGAGGACGTTCGGGTTCATGGGGTCGATCGCGAGGGCGCTCACCGAAGCACTTCTGCCAAAACCTGTTGTCAAACGCAGCCAGTTTATGCCGCCGTCAATGCTTCTATAAAAGCCGCCGGTGCCGTCGAACGAAGAACTGCCCAAAAACAGAATGTCATCATCAAGCGAGGAGACTTCAAGCACGATTTCTGGACGCGTAAAAGCAGGCAAGCGGAAGTTTCGCACTGCCCACGTTTGCCCGGCGTCGGTGGATTTGTAGAGGGTGAGACTAAACGTGGAGCCGGCGGCGGCATACACAATCTCCGGGTTCTGGCGATAGATTGCAAAGGCCTGGGTATTGTTAAAAATGCTCACGCTGCGCCAGGAGAGGCCGCCGTCACTGCTGCGGTAAACAGAGTCCGAAAAGGCAAACATCCGGTTGGGATTTAACGGATCTATCTGAACGTCAACCGTCGTGCGATTGCCATGCAAGACGGCATCCCAAGTTTTTCCCTCGTCTGTTGATCGCATTAAGTTGATCGAAAGCGGTCCCAAATTGCTACGGAACCACGCGAACAAAACATTGTGATTGGTGGGATGAACGGTGATGTAATCAACAAATTGATTCACGGTTTGCTCGCTGGCGAGAGTCCAGCTTATGCCACCGTCAACAGTTTTATAAAGTCCGGCAAGCCCTCCCGCGAAAATCATATCGGCGTTATTCGGCACGGCTGCAAGGGCATTGGCGGTAATGCCGTTCGGCCCAATCGGCGCCCACACGTCCGGCGCCGCATCATTGTTGGAAGCCCTCGGGGCTTGAGGCAAGCGGTCATTTGAGAAGAAGACGCCATAGGGTGAGATCTGAAGCTCGTTCTCTTGTGCGTCTGCGGAGGAGTGAAAAACGATTGCGCAGGCGCAAGACGCCAGCGCTCGCGCGCGAAGTCGATTCGACTTCATGGTTCGGCCCTCCCGAAAAGAAGTGAATTGCACAACCAACCAGCTTGCAAAAACGGCGAGGCATGGATTCTCGCAGCCGCCGGCAATATTGCAAGTTGCCAAAGTACTATCGCAACTCGAAGCCTTCGTGCGCGCGAGAAAAGTTTTCTGGAGAAGGTTTGTACGCTTTATTCTTGTTTCAAGCTTCTTTGTTTCTGGCGCAACCTAAGCGTGCGCAAGCACAATCGCAGCCCGCCGCCGCACGCGCCTATGAGCAGCGCAGCAATCGGGCGAATGATTACCAAAATCGCAAGGCATGGCGCCGGATAGCGCAGAGCTTGGCGTAGACGCTCATACCAGCGGCGCCAGGCTTCCGCGCCATAGTGCCAGCCATAACAAAGCGCCCATCCGCCATAGCCGCACGTTGCCGTCATGGTCCACTCTGCCTCTGGCGAATAATGCAAGCGCAACGGCAGCCATAGCCCGAGCAGCGCCCCGGCAAAGGCAAAGACCAACGCGCGCCGCCACGTCTTAATGAAAAGTGCGGTGCCGCAATTCAAGCACAACGTACTGTGTTCCTGCCCGGGATGTGCCACCGCGCACGAGGCGCAGTATGCGGCTTTGCACTCGGTGCAATGACCCACCACGGGTGCTTGCACATGATAGCCACAGCACTCGCTGCTAATATCGTGATCAGGGTTTCGAGACTCTGCCATAGACTTCGCGATCCGTGCTTTGGCAATTGGGACAATGGCGCCCGCCATTGCTGCTCGGGCAAGCATGGCAGTAGCGCTGGCCGCAGTTTTCGCATTCATACACATCGAAATACGACGCACTCCAGCCGATATCGTTTTTGTCGCGGCCGCAATTGGGGCAGGAATGGATGTATGTGGGCATGGTTCGCTCCCGTTAAATGTATACGACGATTCTTCCGGAAATTCTGCCGCGATGTTTGGTCGAGCCATCGACATAAACTTCACCCGTGCCCGGTTCCGCATCGAAATGCGCTTCGCCGTCTTCGTCGGTATATTCGGAATCCGTAACGCCGCGCGTGAACCCATCGAAGCCAATCGCGACGCGCGAGCCTTTGACCGGCTTGCCGGTGTCGCGCCAAACGACTTTGACTGTGACCATATCAATCTCCGATTGTGAATTTCCCAAAGCAAAAATTTTTCTGTAAGCGGATTTCACGAATAGAGCGGACGAAGCAAAGCGCGTTATCCGCTAGATTCGAAGAGTGCGCTTACGGAATGAGTCGTCTTCATATCACTCGATTCTTAAACAGCTAACCGGCAATAGCCTTTTCATAATGCTTTTCGCAATAAACTCCGCTCCGATGGCGATAAACCTCTCCTTCAGTCAATGCGACGCCGCACTTACTGCAGTGAAAGACCGTTGCTGGCTGTGGTGCTTCCGGCACCGGCGCATCTTCAGAATTTTGGTTCCCAGCCGGTTCCTGAACCGGCGGCGCAGCAACCGCCTGCAATCGAAAATACCGCGCGTTCTTAGCGGCTTCGACTTGATCGATGAGGTGCCTGACGGTCTGCACGTCGGAAACACTTATTTTGACATTTATCTCTCCTTTGGCAGAAGCTAGAGATACCGCTTCGTACCGCGTATTGAAATAAATCAAAACGAGAACCACGGCTATCACAAGCAAAAACATAAAACCTGGCTGTGAGCGCAAGAAATTCTGCATAATTAAACCAAGCAGGGCGCTGATGCCTGCAATAACGAGAAGCACAGGACGGCTGACATAGCGAGTTTCACAGGAGCAAAGCTGGTCCAGCATGATACTTGTGATTTGAGCACGTCCGGAAGTTTGGGTTTCCATCCGCACGCGATGCGTAGAAATCATTAGGCCAGTAACAGGGGAATCTAGAATTTTTTCCCCTGGCAAAAGGTTGTGCTCCATAGCGTCTCCAATCTTTTCTTGTGAGGGGCACGACAAGAATGCCAATCAATTCTAAAGCTTTTTGTCCACGGCTTATTCAAGTTGGCTAAAGGACAAATGCGCTTTGAGAACTTGATACTCCGAAACGATCTGCTTGGAAACCCTCGCCGCCGGAATTTTCGCGCCGTCGGCGCACACCAGCAACCATACCTCGTTGTTCGTGCTCCATTCGAAGCCGTAGCCCGGGCGACAACGCCGCGCACGAGCAAGCAGGGCTTTGAGTGCCGCCCAACCGCCGTACTCACGCGCGACGCGCTCGACGTGCTCCGAGCACGATTCGCGAAACAGACAGCGCCGCCGTTTTTCCGGGGGGACGCGGCGGCGATAGAGTTTGATGACCCACAGAATCAGCCTTGACACGCAAGTTTCCTTTCAAGCGCGAGGCGTTGCATTTACTTGTAAAAGATTGCGACGTAAATTTCTGCGGTCTCCGTAAAAGCCGGCGAGCCCGGTGTTGCCCCGATCCCCAAACACCCCGAGGAACCGGGCGTCGCCGGCGTCGTCACTCTCGTGCTCAAGCTTTCTAAACCATGATAGTTCCAACCTTCGGTTGCATGTTGGTTAATCAACTCTGCCAATTGCTGCGCGGCTGCGCCCGTGGTGTCAGTGATCATAATATCCGCGCGGAAAGGGATGACTTTGTATTCCATAAAAACCTCCTTGTTGAGAATATCGTAAATCGCGTCTGTTCTATCCACCTCGACAACGTTGTCACAACCTTGTTTGATCTTCCGCCGGCGTTAAACCTCAAGCAAGCTTTCAAAGTCTTTCTCAATCATCACTGGGCGTGATCACATAACCTTCACTGAGGGCTTTCAGCCAAAACACGATCAATCCCAGAACAATGATCAATGCGAAATACTTGCCGTTGCGATTCCACCATGAAAATTTCGGTTCAAGGCCCAAGGCCAAAACATATTTTTCCTCAATTGCTTTGTATGCAATCTTGCCGTCGTCAGTCTCACGCACGTCAATCGCGAATACGCCCGCGGAACGATGGATATCCGCCCAATAAAGGCCATAGACCTCCGGACAAATGTATTTGACCTGATATTGCTTCACGAACTCTTTTCCTTCTTGTGTCCACGCCGTGGCCTCGTAAATTTCCGCGCCGCCAAATTGATAAACACAACTTGTCGACGAGCTCATGATAAGAGCACAAAGCATGATCCAAGACCAGCGATTTCGCATGTTGAGCTCCTCGCGTGAGATTCGCCATTCAAGCAGCCGTAAGCGCTGAGCTCAAGCCGGATTGTTGAATGAACACGCGACAAAAATCGTTGAAGGCCGAGTCCGCCATGGCTTCATAAACTTTTTCCGTCTCCGTGCCCTGGGTCTTAAATGAGGTTGCCGGCTTTGAATCAAATTGCAAGCGGAAAACATCCGAACGATTTGGAACTCGAATCGCAATGCTCCACTTGAATTCCACACCCGTGAACCATGTGCGTTTATCCTCAGGCAAATTTTCCTCGGCTGTGTGGTAGTAGAAGTCTCCGCTCGTGTTGACGCCATATTCAATGTTGAAAGCGATGCGTTCGCTCTCCGGCGCGCCTTCCGTGGTGAAGCTGAGAATATCCTCCGGCGTAATTTTGCTGAAAGCATAACGGATAACGGTAGTGATATTCTCCTCGCGCCGTCGGTTCTTTTCCGGGGTGAAGGCCGGACTTGCCGGAAGAATTTTAATGCCTTTCTGTTTGAGAATTTCGGTGTAGTCTGTGATGCGATTTTGCGATTGATAAACGATGCTGACCTCGAACTTGTCCGTCGCCTTGACGTATTCAAACATCGCCAGAATCGCGCGCGTGATGGTGGTATCCTGCGTTTGAATCACGCCACGATATTTTCGCACCACGTCATCCATCATTTCACGCATACGGTGGCGTGCTTCGCGATAATACCTTCTTGCGGAGCTGTAGTTTTGGCAAAACTGGCGGTAACCGCTAGCCGTATTCTGCAGTCGGGCAGTACTAAAGGCTTTTTCCACCGCGGCGGTATCGGGCATCTTGGCTGTTGCCGCCCAAAGCAAAGCGCCTGCGACCATGCCGAGCCAAATGTTTATGTGCTCGTAGGAATACAGCGCGGCAATCAATACGCCGAGACAGCCGATAAAGACTGCGGCGCAATAGAGAAGCGCGCCGACATTCAGAGGCTTTGTCCACGCCCAGGTTTTTTTGGCTCCTGCATAAAGCCCATACAGGCAGATGCCGAGCACGGCAAGTGGCAATAATTTTGAGAATGCCGAGCGCGGTTTCTGGATACTGAAGCTTGAAGCTAGGCTCGCGACCTCCGGGATTCCATTCAAATCTTTTCGCGCGCGAACGGACAGTACATAACCATAATTAGCCCGCGTGAAGATTATGGCGCACACGTTCATCTTTCTGCCGCGCGGCGATGTTTGAATAAAATTTTTCTCAATGCCGGCAACGCCGTTGCGTTGAATGGCTTTTGCATCTTGCTCTGTCAAATGCCCCCAGGAGCCGATCACGCCATTTTCCGAGGTGACGAAGCTCAAAAATTTTTCCCGGTCAATGTCCGTCTCGGTTTTAAGAGCAAAGACTTCTGCTAAAATCGTGCTGTCGGCGTTGAAACAATCAAATTGAACCACCGCTTCGATGGTATCTATTTTTTCGAAAGTCCAGCCCGGTGGAAGCAGAAAGGAAAAATAGTGGCGGGAACTTCCGAGTGGTTGTTGCGCGAAAGCGGAATGCACCGTAAGCAGCAATGCAAATACAGCCGTCTTAGACATAGTCGCCTTCCTTTCTGCTACGTTGTGGCGTAAACTTTAAGATAAAACCATCGGCACTTGCCAACACAACAAGCCGCTTTCATCCCACCTATAAACATCACTAACGCTTTGGCGTTGTCATCCGCAATTCGAGAGTTCATCTGCAACCCATCACCGCATATTGGCAAGGAACTTGGGAATGTCAACATTCCAAGTATTCCCGAGAATAATGAATAAATCTTTTTCCACCTCCGCGATCTTTCCGTCTGCAGCGATGAGTTTGAAAGCAAAATCCAAGAGCGCGTTTCGATCTTGGGCGCTGCTTCCTCCTTTAAAAACCAACGCGGCATGTTGCAACTCTTCCAGCATGCCTTGACTCGTCATGGATTGAATGATATCGATAACTTGTTTGGGATTAAAGTCGACCTTGCCGTAATTGGCGGACAGAAAGTCGCAGATCACTTGTACCTCGCGATCATCAACATGGCCGTCAACTGTGGAGAGAAAATAGAGAATCTCAAAAGCTGCTTGAAATTTGTCCATGGTTTTCTCCTTTGCGCTTGGGTTAGATGAAATTGAAATGCAAGTAGATGATTTTTGCTTTGGGAAAGCCTATTCAGTGCTTTTTCCCTTTTCGTGTGGAAATTCTTTCCCTCTCGTATTCCTCTCAATCGCCGCCAAGCCCGCGAGAATGTGCCCATTCGCAACCACAAGCAGGCCGAGCGGCACGAACACGATCCCCACCGCGGCGAGAATAATCATGTTCTGCACGTCTGCGAGGCCGATCATTATGCACACCAGACCTCCAAGCGAAATGAGCCAACCCAACGCGGCGATCCATTTCGCGCTCGCGCGGCGACGTGCGAGGCTCGCATCATTCTCCGGCGTACTCGCATTCGTCGCCGAATCTGGATTGACCCACAATGCAAGAAACATAAGACTCCGTCTCGTTTGCCGTGAGCAAAGCAACTGTTGCGGATGAGAAGTTCAGTCAAGGGTTGTCCCAGCGGACGTGCTATTTCAGGAGACAAACAGTGTGCCTCCAGCGGCGCAAGTAACGCACGAGAGAGGACGGTTGAAAATTAGAGGATTATTAAAAGGAGGGCGCGCAGATTCACAAACATGCAAGGAGCTCGGTGTTGCATGGAGGCAACGCCGGCGTAGCAACAAAACGACGTCCGAAGAATGAATTCAGAGGATTAGCATGTTGCAAGGAAGCAACGGAGGGGATTGTGAATTCCGAATGGTGAAATCGACTTTGGGCTTGGGGAGGCGAGGTATTGCCTTATTGGCTCCTTGCCTCGTCGTCCTTCTCGTGCTGCAGAAGGCGGTAAATGGTGGCGCGATTGACCTGCGCGAATTCGGCGGCGCGGGTGACATTGCCTTCGCAGCGTTCGAGCACCGCATGGAAGTATTCGTCTTGAAAATGGCCGAGCAACTTGTTCTTCGCCTCTTCATAGGGCAGATGAAAAAGTCGTTGGAATTCTTCGGAAATCGTGCGCGGCTCCGGCACGTCGATGCGAAGGCGGGTCGCATCGATCTGCCCGTCTTTGCTGAACAGAACAACGTTTTGCATGAGATTGCGCAGCTCGCGCACGTTGCCGGGCCAGTCGTAGCTTTGCCAAATCTCCATGAGCGGCGCCGGTATTTCCGGCACAGGCTTGTGCTGCCGATGCGCAAAGTGTTCGAGATAATGCCGCGCCAATAGTGGAACGTCTTCACGGTGCTCGCGCAAAGCAGGCACGTAAATTTCGACGGCATTTAAGCGATAGAGCAGATCCTTGCGGAAACCGCCGGCCTTCACCGCCTCCGGCAAATTTTTATTCGTAGCGGCGATGATACGCACGTCGGTGTGCAAATCCGCATTACCATTGAGGCGGCGGAAGTCGCCGGTTTCTAACACGCGCAAAATTTTCGGTTGCGATTCCAAGGGCAGGTCGGCGATCTCATCGAGAAAGAGCGTGCTGCCCTCGGCCTCTTCAAACTTGCCGAGGTGCCGGCTCGTTGCGCCGGTGAAAGCGCCGGCTTCGTGGCCGAAGAATTCACTTTCGAACAGCGGTGCGGGGAGATTGCTGCAGTTGATGATGAGCATAGGGCGGTGGCCGCGACTGCTGCGCTGATGGATTTCATGCGCGACCAGTTCCTTGCCGGTGCCGCTTTCGCCGGTGATGAGCACGGAGCAATCCGCCGGCGCGAGCGTTGCGATTTCTTGCAAAACTTTTTGCAGGGCCGTACTCGCGCCCAATATTCGCGGATAGCGGCGTTGCAACTCTTCGCGATAAGCGCGCTCCACCACGCGCTGCTGCACGTGCCGTTGAATGACGAAACGCAGTTCTTTCAAATTGGGCGCTTTGCTGAAATAGTGCGCCGCGCCGAGGCCACCGGCTTGCACCGCGGTTTCAAAAGAAGCGTGCGCCGTCACCATGATCACCGGTACCTCGGGATTGCTGCGTTTGATGCGCTTCAGCGTTTCGAGGCCGTCGATGCCGCGGCCGAGCTTCAAATCCAGCAGCACCAAATCCGGCGCAGTCTGCGACAAGAGGCGCAGGGCTTCCTCGCCGCTCTTAGCCGTGACGACGTGAAACTCTTCGCCGGTGAGCGCTAGAAAGTCTTCCGGGAAACTAGGCTGATCGTCTATGAGGAGGAGGGTTGATTTATTGCCGTCGGTCTGCATTTAGAATTTCACGTGCTGAGGTAACTATGGTCTCTTTAGCTGTTTGTTCCATTCCTCAATCTACCACTCAAAGCTTTGCACCACGATCACACCTTTGTTTTGGGCATTGACCAAAAAGTCCTCCGTCGCAAAATGGGTGACGAGCACTTTCACGATTTCGACTTGCCCATATTCCGAAGTGACCGCAGCGATTTTCTCTTCGAGTTCTTCGAATACTTCCCACGGATCTTTTTTGCGAGTTTTTTCAAGCCGGATTTTCGACTCGCCCACGACGAAGACCTCGCGGCCCTCGCGTTCCGCCCGGCCGAATATGTTGATCTCCCGGCGGCGAATACTCGCGCGGATGATTTTTTCCTTCATTGCAATGCCGTCTTTGGTTTTGAGAACTTCCGGTAAATGTCGGTAAGCCTCGTTTTCAAGCGCATAGCCGGCGCTTCGTCCTATTCCACCAACTTCCTTTCTAAGGTCATCCACACCTTCGGCGAGCTTGGCAACTGCGGCTTCCGTTCGCGTTTGTGCTTCGGCAAGCTCTTCAACTTTGGTCTCCGTGCGCTTCTGCGCTTCGGCGAGCTCTTCGACTCTGATCTCCGTGCGCTTCTGCGCTTCGGCGAGCTCTTCGATTTTGATCTCCGTGCGCTTTTGCGCTTCGGCGAGCTCTTCGACTTTGATCTCCGTGCGCTTCTGCGCTTCGGCGAGCTCTTCGACTTTGATCTCCGTGCGCTTCTGCGCTTCGGCGAGCTCTTTGACAATGCTCTTCAACTCGGAGAAATCTTCCTTGGTCACATGCGCTTCTTTAATGCGCGCATCGACGATTTTAACGATCTCTTGCCTGATCGTCGGAGTCATTCTGAAAGTTGCCGGTTGCATAAAACCTCCCACTGGGTTGGGGTTCAAAATTTCTTGAGCATGATAAGCAATCCCACCTTCTCTTTCAAGCGGCAATCACACCTTTCTAAAGCTGAAAAATTTGGTAAAGTACTTTGCCCTAAACCTCCGCGGCGCGCAGGCAAATGCGCATAATCGTGCCTTCGCCGCTCGTGCTCTCTGCGACAAAAATCTTCGCGCCGTATTTTTCCAAACGCTGCCGCGCGTGATAAAGGCCGAAGCCCCCGGGCGCATTCCTTTTGGTCGTGAAGCCGGGGCGAAAAACTTGCTCCCACAGATGCTCCGGAATGCCGCAACCATTGTCGCGCACGTCGAGGTGAATCTCATCAAGCGCGTGCCGGGCCTGGATGACGACATTGGGCCGCCGGCCTTCGATGTGGCGCAGCGCGTTTTGCACCAACTCATCCAACACATACGCAAGATCGGCCGGCAGAATTCTCGCGGAGGGCAAAGCTTCGGGCAAATTCAGAGTGATGCTGTCGTGCTCCAATTTGCGCAGGTAATCTTGTATGACGGCGCAGATTTCCGCGCGATAATGTTGATCCGCGCGCCGCTTAAAGTCCGCGACCAATTCCCGCATTTGCCCCTGCAGGTTAGCCGCTGCGCGCAGAGCACCATGATCGAAACTCTCCTCCTGCACCAAGCTGGCTTGCAAACGTTTGAGCACGCGCTTGAGTAGGGACCAAGTGTCGTCCAAACGATAAGCCAACTCCATCGCAAAGTTGTTGCTGTCTTGATATGCGCGAATGGCTTCGATTTCATTTTTCAGAAAATGCGTGACGCCGCTGGTCGCTTCGAGCAATCTGCGCCGCGTCTCGTCCGAAAGCTTGGCCTCGGGCTCGAGATTTTCGGCAAAAAAGACGAGGCGATCCATGAGTTGGCGAATGAGGCTGCCATGGTCGAAAGCATTCAACCGTGCGTGCAACATGTCCATCGAAGCCACTCGCCCGCGATACAGCCGTTGCGTGCGCATTAATAAGATCGCCAAGATCGTCACCGCAGCACTGAGCACGAGCGGGCGCAGGACAAAGGCCGTTTCAGTTTTCGCAAACCAATATAGAAATACGCTGAGCAAGCTTGCGCCGTATAGCAAAGTGAGCTTGCTCAAATCGCGCTGTGAAAGTCCCACTATTCGTTTGCCGGCGTAAAGCAAAAGGCTCAATGACAATGCGCCGAAGGCAAAGAGCACATAACGCTCGCGGCTGCGATAACCCATAAACAAATCGACCAATGTGCGCCGCGCCTTGATCGCCTCCGCGGCCCAGCCTTCAAGCTCTCGCACCACCAGGCGGTCGCCGCCGCGCATGCCGCGCACTTCGCGCACTGTGCCGGAGGGAAATACGATCTTCGCATCGTATTGCGCTTGCGGGTCCACGCCAAAGTGCGCCACCTTTGCCGGACTGCAGCCGTAGCTGCTCGCCGATTCGATACTGCGTGATCCCACCAATGCCGCGGCGTCACTCAAGCCACCCGCTTTATACAAAAAAACTTTCGCGCCCACTGCGGAGCGATTGCTCACAATGCCTTCCGGAAAAATTTGCACGGCGGAGTTGGGAACACGCAAGCCATTTCTAAAAAAGAACAGGCCGTCATCAAAACTGCTGATGAGTACGTCCAAATCTTCATCTTCTTCGTAATCGAATGCCAACGTACCATGGCTGCTGCCGCCGAATTGGCGGCTGGGAAACATGAGCAAATTGCGCTCTAAAAAATTGCCGCCGAGATACTCGCTGTGTTCGAGAAAACTCCGGCCCTCGAGATTTTTATAAAAACGATCCCGACCGCGGTTCGCAACCACTAAATCGAGATCGCCGTCATTGTCCGCGTCAAAAAAAGTCGCGCCGAAACTTTGGTCGTGCGCCGCGAGACCGGCTTCGGCAGTCACGTCCGTGAAGCGGCCCTTGCCGTCGTTCTCAAGCAGGCGATTGCCCGTTTCAAGATTGCACACAAAAATATCACAATCGCCATCGTTATCATAATCCGCAAGCGCTGCGCCTTGCGACTGTTTCAACTCCGGCCAGCATGCGCCGCCGGACTCGGCGCTGGCATCGGCAAAGCGCGGCATTCCGGTCGAATCGTCCACGCCGAGATTGCGATACAAAAGATTCGGCCGATTCACGCGCGTCACGTACAAATCTTCCCAACCATCGCCGTCGAAATCCGCAACGAAACCGCCGATGCCGCCGCCTTCGGTTTGCAACCCCGCAGCCTGCGTCACTTCAGTGAATTGGCCGCAGCCGTTATTGAGAAAGAAAGCATTGCTGCGATATTGGCAGGCGATGAACAGATCAAGATCGCCGTCGCGATCGGCGTCGAATAAATTTCCGAGCATGGGCCGTTGCTGCACATAGCCCCAT
>JABWAN010000716.1 GCA_013361015.1 Candidatus Zhuqueibacterota bacterium
GCTTTGTCACTGCTCGCAAAGCGACGCACGATTTCTTTGTGCTCATTTACGATTTCAAGCGTTACTCCTTTTGCACCACGATTGAGATAGTAATCGAGAATCGCGCCGTCCGGCGGATTCTGCCCCGCGGGTTCTTCCGGCGGCAACGGCGTGTCCGAAAACATGTTCCAGCGCACGCGCGTGGCTTGCGGCGGACTGAAGAGATGGCTCGTTGCAGCCAGCGCTTTTGCCATCTCGCGTAATGGGGAAAAATTATCGAGTATCCAAATCGAGCGGCCATGCGTGCCGATCACCAAATCATTCTCGTGAATCACCAAAGCGCGAATCGACGAGGCCGGCATGTTCCTGCGCAGCGATTGCCAATACACGCCGTCATCAACGGAGAAGTATACCGCGCGTTCGGTGCCGGCGAAAAGCAGCCCCGGTTGTTGTGGGTCTTCGCGCACGACATTCACCGGACCATTCTCGGGCAGGCCGTTGACGATGCGCGTCCATGTCACGCCGCCGTCATGCGTGCGATAAATGTGCGGCCGCATGTCGTCGCGCCGAATCGCATTGATGGCGAGGTATGCCGTTTGAGCGTCGAAATGCCCGGCGTCAATTTGAGAAACTTTGTCCCACGACCGCAACTCCGGCGGCGTGACATTTTTCCAATTGGCGCCGCCATCGCGCGTCACATGCACGAGCCCATCATCCGTGCCCGCCCAAATCGTGTTGGCCTCGCGCGGCGAAGGCGCGACCGCATAGATCACTCCACGACGTGACATAGTTGCCAGTTCCGGCGTCCGAAAATCGCCGATGTTCTCCGGCACTTCGGGTTGCTCGCGCGAAAGATCGGGACTGATGATCTGCCATTGCTCGCCGCCACTCGTCGTTTTCCACAACACATTGGTGGCAAATAAAAGCATCGTGGGATCAGCGGGATGAAACAACAGCGGCATCGTGCGCAAGATGCGATACTTGCCAGAGCGCAACGCTTCCGGCGCGATGTTTTGCGACTGTCCAGTTTTCTTGTTGAAACGCGTGACGCGGCCGCCATACACAATGTCCGGATCGCGAGGATCGGGCGCGACATAGGCATATTCATCCGCGCCCACGCCCATCCAATCGCGAAATGAAATTTGCCCGCCGTTGCCGCGACTCGCAATGCTGATTGCGCCGCTCTCTTGCTGGCCGCCATAAACATTATAAGGAAATTGCTGGTCCGTGCTCACGTGATAAAGCTGCGCGGTTGGTTGATTGTACCACGAACTCCACGTCTTGCCGCCGTTGACCGTAATCGTTGCGCCTTGATCCGTGGCGAAGAGCATAATCTCCGGCTGCAGCGGATTGATCCAAATGCGATGATAATCGTCGCCGCCCGGCGCGCCTTTGAGCGAAGTCCACGTTTTGCCGCCGTCATTGGAACGATATGAAGCGATGTTGCCGATGAAAACGATATCCGGGTTTTTCGGATGCACGCGCACCTCAGCGAAATCGCTGCCGCGTCCCCACAAGCGGCGATCGCTGCTCACGAGTGTCCAACTCTCGCCGGCGTCGTCGGAGCGATAGATGCCGCCGTTCTCTCTCGCGTCAACGGTCGCGTACATGCGCTGCGAATTGCTCGGCGCGAGGCCGACGCCGATGCGGCCGAGGCCGTGCGCGGCGGTGGGCAAGCCTTGCGTGAGTCGCCGCCACGTTGCGCCGCCATCGGTGGATTTATAAAGGCCACTGTTGTTTCCCGAAAAACTGCCGTTCTCCCACGGCCCTTCGCGGTGCTCCCACATATCGGCGAAAATAATTTCAGGATTATTGGGATCGAACTCTACTTGCATTGCGCCGGTGTTGTGATTGAGGTAAAACACTTTGTGCCAAGTCTGCCCGCCATCCGTGGTGCGAAACACGCCGCGCTCCTCATTCGGTCCGTACGGATGCCCGAGTCCCGCGACAAATACAATGTCGGGATTGTCGGGATGCACGATGATTCGCCCGACTTGCTGCACGTCCGCAAGCCCAACATGCGCCCACGTTTTGCCGCCATTGCTGGATTTGAAAATTCCATCGCCGACGCTGAGATCGGGACGATGCAATCCCTCGCCGGTGCCGACATAAATTACTTCCGGCTGCGAGGGCGAAACTGCAATGTCGCCGATGGAGCCGGTTGGTGCCTCATCGAAGATCGGCCGCCACGTGCGGCCATAGTCATCGGTTTTCCACACGCCGCCGTTGTTCACGCCGATGTAAAAAACATTCGGCTGCTGCGGCACGCCCACCGCACCAACGGTTCGTCCCGCGCGAAACGGGCCGATGCATCGATAGCGCAGGTCTTGATAGAGGGAGGGCGCAATGGGTTGAGCTGCGACGGAAGAAACGAGGAGCAGGAGGGAGAGAAGCGTCTTTGTGCGCATAGGTGATGAGGTGGTTTGTGCGAAGCAGTTTAATTGCCTTGATCGCAGAGAAGAAATAGCCGTTGCTTGCCGCAGCACAAATTACTATCTTTTTCCACAAGCGCAAGGAGATTGAAGATGCAGACTGCCACTCTGAAAGAAGTAACGGCCAAGTTGGGCGTCGCGCTCGACGATATGGTTCGTTATCAAACGCTGGGAAACAGCGCGATTATTCATATTGATTTGAAGCTTCCCGAGACCGACGCGACTGAGCATAAGCCGCCAGCGAAACTCGAAAGACCGATGACGCCGGAAGAAGAATTTCGGCGGAAGTATCCTCAAATTAAGATAACGAGACCGGAGCTTTTTATGTTAGTCGGTTGCATTGATGAGGTTCCCCCTGGCGTTTCCGACAAGGAGCTGCTTATAGACGCGATTGAAAGCATTTATGGGGAAAAGGAAGATGAAAATTCTCATTGACATCAACGTCTTTATGAATGTCCTAACCAAGCGCGCGGGTTGGGTTGAGAGCTTAACGTTGATCGACGTATTATCAGTGCATGGCATCACGAGCCATATTTCAGCGTTGACAGTTGCCGTGCTGCAATTTCTGCGAGTAAAAAAAGTCGGCGAGATGCGGGCACCCACGGAGGTCAAGACGATTGCGCAGGGTTTGGAAATCGTTCCATTAACGTCGCATATCATTCTCGATGCGCTTGCTTCTCACATGCCGGAATTTGAAGACAACATCCAATTTTATTCCGCCAGAGAAATGAAGGTCGATTACATCGTAACTCGCAATAAGAAACATTTTCTCCAACAAGAAATCCCTGTTGTCACACCCGATGAATTTCTCCACCTCATTGGCGTTCTGAACTAACTCACTCCGCGACCGCCATGTGCGGCCATCATCATCCGTCTTCCACACGCCGCCGTTGTTCACACCGAGGTAAATGCTGCGGTGATCGAACGCGACCCTCGGCGTTACTTCTTGGCGCTGGGATAGCGCTGCTTGACGAAGGCCACGGATCGCGTCACGAGTTTTTCGAGCACGGGCAGTTGAATATCCGCGAGGCGCTTCACATACAAACAAGCCTTGCCGATTTTGTGCTTGCCCAATTGCGCGAGCAGCGCTTTCGCCTCCGCGCTTTCATAGCCACCCATCAAATAAATGCTGAGATCGCCTTTGCGCGAAGAGAACCCCACCACACACGAGTCGCCCTCGTGCCCGCTATCGTATTTGTAGTGATAGCTATCGAACCCGACGATGCTCGTGCCCCACATTTTCGGCGCGCAGCCGGTGAGGCGCTTCATCATCGCCGCGAGCTTTTTGCAGTCCGCACGGCGCGTGTCGTCCGCGATCGCGGCAATGTAGGATGCCACGCTCAGTTTCGTGGGTTTCGTCTTTGCTTGGTACACACGACCTCCGGAGTTGGTTTTGTTCTCGTTAGTGGATACGCGTCGTTTA
>JABWAN010000717.1 GCA_013361015.1 Candidatus Zhuqueibacterota bacterium
TAAGCCGGAAGGCAATGTATGCGCAACTACGGGAAAGGATTTTAGCAGCAGGCCGCAGCACGAAAACCATTCAGCCTGAACTCTTGGCGCGATGATGGTGCCGCTTGCTGCGGTGATTTGAACGCTGTCAACATTCAACGAGGGCTCAAGACCGGACATTGCGAGATGTCCCCACGGCATGACCGTGTAAGTCGAGCCGGTGTCAACAAGGAGCCTGATGTGGAAGACGCCGTTTTTGCCTTTGAGCGCGGCGTTCGTATAAAGAAGAGAACCGGATTGCGTGAGAGGGTATGTCGTCATAATAGCACCGCCATCTCTTCTAAATATTCACCGGCATAGAGGACGGCAAAGTCAAGATGCTCGCCTTTGTGCTTGAGCATCTCGCGCCCGACTTCGGCATCCGAGGGCGAGTGAAAAATAACTTCGCCCTCGACCGGCTCCCAATTCTCATCAAACTTATGCACTTTAATGAGGAGCCATTCTTTGTCATACTGTTTGAGAAGTTCGCGGATTGGCATGGCTAGCCCTTTCGAGTTTTACAGGAACATAATTGAAGAACGTGAAAATTGCAAGCTGAAGCTTTCCTTACAAATACTGAGGAGAAATCATGGACTTTACCCGCAGAGATTTTCTAAAACACGTTGCCGCGGCTTCGGCGTTGGCAACGATTCCCGGCGCGATTCACCCGCAACCCGCGGGCGCTTCGCCGTTTCCAACCGCGGTTGATCTCGATCCCAATTTGAAGTGGGACAAAGCGCCGTGCCGATTTTGCGGCACGGGCTGCGGCGTGATGGTCGGCGTGAAAGACGGAAAAATTCAAGCCGTGGCCGGCGATCAACTCAGTCCGGTCAACAAAGGTCTGCTCTGCATCAAAGGCTACAGCTTGCCGGGAATTTTGTATGGCGCGGATCGGTTGACCAAACCGCAAATCCGCGCGAACGGCAAATTGCGCGAAGCAACGTGGGAGGAAGCGCTCGATCTCATTGCGAATCGTTACAAAGAAACGCTGGCGCAATACGGCCCGGAAGCAGTTGCGATTTACGGCTCCGGCCAATGGACCGCAACTGACGGTTATGCCGCGAGCAAATGGTTTCGCGCCGGCATGGGCTCGAACAATGTCGAAGCGAACGCACGTTTGTGCATGGCGAGCGCAGTCACGGGCTTCATCAGCACGTTCGGCATGGACGAGCCCATGGGCTGCTACGACGATTTCGAGAAGGCCGATGCGTTCGTGCTGTGGGGCAACAACATGGCGGAGATGCACCCGGTGCTCTTTTCACGTTTGCTCGAACGCAAGCGCACGGCCTCGTGGGTGCGCATCGTCGATATTGCCACGCGGCAAACACCGACCACCGAGTTTGCAGACATGTATGTACCCATGAAACCGAACAGCGATCTCGCGCTCGCGAACGCGATTGCGCACGTCATCGTCAACACCGGGCGCTATAACGAGAAATTCATCAACAGCCACACGCTGTTCAAACGCGGCAAGACAAACATCGGCTACGGCCTCGAAGACAATTCCAAGTTTACTGACGAGCCGCAGCCAATGACGTTCGAGGAGTATAAAACGTTTCTTGCGGATTACTCGCCCGAAAAAGTCGAGAGCATCGTCGGCGTGCCCGCCGCGCGGATTCGGCAGCTCGCGGAAATTTACGCGGATAAATTCACCAAGGTCGTGTCGCTGTGGTGCATGGGCATGAACCAACACACGCGCGGCACGTGGATCAATAATCTCGTTTACAATCTGCATCTGCTCACTGGAAAAATTTGCGAGCCGGGCAACAACCCGCTTTCACTCACCGGGCAGCCGAGCGCGTGCGGCACCGTGCGCGAAGTGGGTACGCTCGCGCATCGTTTGCCGGCGGACATGGTCGTGACGAATCCCGAGCATCGTGCGCTCGCGGCGAAAATTTGGAACGTGCCCACGGAGAAGATTAATGCCACGCCGGGCTACAACACGGTGGAAATGTTCCGCGCGCTCGATCGCGGTGACATCAAAACGATTTGGATTCAAGTCACGAATCCCATGGTCACGATGCCGAATCTCACGCGTTATCGCGCGGGTGCGGAGAAGGAAGATCGTTTCGTGATCGTCTCGGAGGTTTATCCCACGCCTACCACGGACATTGCGGATGTGATTCTGCCCTCCGCCATGTGGGTTGAACGTGCCGGTGTGTTTGGCAACACGGAGCGCCGCACGCAGCAATGGAACAAAATGGTCGAGCCGCCGGGCGAAGCGAAGGCGGACAATTGGCAAATCGTCGAAGTCGCAAAGCGCATGGGCTACGGTCATCTTTTCAACTTCGCGTCCGAGGATCTCGACAAAGAGTTGTTCAATGAATATCGCCAATTCACGCTCGGGCATGGGCACGATCTCGCACCGTATGAAACGTATCAACAAGTGCGCGGTTTGCGTTGGCCCGTGGTGAATGGCAAAGAAACGCCGTGGCGTTACACCGAGCGCTTTGATGCGTATGTTGAAAAGGGCGCGGGCATTGCGTTTTATGGCAATCACGCCAACGGCGACAATGCGGTGATTTGGGCGCGACCGTTTGAGCCTGCGCCGGAAGTGCCGGACAAAGATTTTCCGCTGTGGCTGTGCACGGGCCGCGTGCTCGAACATTGGCACACGGGCACGATGACGCGGCGCGTGCCGCAACTGCATCGCGCCGTGCCCGAAGCGTATCTCGAAATGAATCCGACGGACGCGGCGGAGATGGGCATTCAAAACGGCGAGCGCGTGCGCGTAGTTTCGCGTCGCGGGAAGATTGAGTTGAAAGTCATGCTCAACGGCAAAGGCCGTCCCGAGCGCGGCAATGTGTTCGTGCCCTTCTTCGATGAAAACTATCTCATCAATGAGCTCACGCTCGATGCGTATTGCCCGATCTCGAAGCAACCGGATTATAAGAAGTGTGCGGTGAAGGTGGAGAAGATTGGTGCAGCGTTGTGAGGCTCATGATTTGAAAAAAAAACGGGAACGCAGATTTTCGGGAAGAAGCGTTGATCAAAGCGGATTATTGATGAGACTGTTTTACATCCTGACAATCATTGCCTTTTCCGTGTAATCTGCGTCCAGAAGGCTCTTTATGAAAATCAAACTCATCATCTCATTGCTCGGCGCACTTGTCGCAGCGTGCTTGTTCATCGCCTGCGGTGAACAAGCCGAAAGCTCGACCTATCCCGAATATCGCCGCGCGGATTTGCGCATGTATGAAGGCGCGCCGCCGGTGATGCCGCATGCTCTGCGCAACCGTGCCTGCCTCGATTGCCACGCAAACGGCATGATTACCGAAGGCAAGCAGGCGCCGATTACGCCGCATCCACAATTCGCGAATTGCCAGCAATGCCACGTGCCGCAGCAAAACGTTGCGCTCTTCCGTGAGAATGCCTTCCAGCGCGCCGTCAAACCCGCGGCGCTGCCGAAGGCAAATCCTTCGGGGCCGCCGTTGATTCCGCATCGTGTGTTCATGCGCGAGAATTGCCTCGTCTGCCACAATGATCCCGCGCGCAAAGAAGTCGTGCAAACCACGCATCCCGAGCGCGCGAATTGCCGGCAGTGCCACGTTCCGCAAAATGCGGAAGTGCGATTGTTCCGCGAGAACGGGAACATGGCGGATGCGTTTGCAAAGTGAGCGCAAAGTATTGCTCGAGGGGTCGTTGCGAAAGCGCGTTTCAGCGCAGAGTTCGTAGAAGAAGATGTACCTCGGTAATGCCTTGGCCATTGGTGGCGAACGTCGCAAGGGCGCTTCTGCATGACTCAGAGTTTCGTTGCCAAGTGCGAGGGTTGGTCTTTTATGTTCTGTCGCTGCTTCACCGAGGGTTCTTCTCTG
>JABWAN010000718.1 GCA_013361015.1 Candidatus Zhuqueibacterota bacterium
AAGAGCGACCGTTGGAAGAAATGAGTTCCTCTTTGAAAATCGGCAATGCGCGGTGGTTCGAACGGCAGAATTACCCGCTGGCGGCCATCGCGATACCGGGTATCGCGATACCCGGCCGGCCAACCGTGTTGCGGTTGACTTACGATTGCCGCCGTTTCGCGGGCGAAACCATTGCGCGCATGTTGCGGCATTGGCAGACGCTGCTCGAGGGCATGGTCAGCAATCCCACCTGCCGCCTATTCGAGTTGCCGATGTTGCCGCGCGAGGAACAACAGCAATTGCTCGTGACCTGGAATGACACGCGGTTAAATTTTCCGCGTACGCGATGCGCCCATGAACTTTTTGAAGCGCAAGTGCAGCAGCGGCCCGACGCGATTGCGGTATCGCAGCCGGGCCGTGCCTTGACCTATCGGGAATTGAATCGCCGCGCCAATCAGTTGGCCGCTTATCTGTCCCAACGTTTTGGAATCGGCCCGGAAGTTTTGGTCGGCATTTGCATGGAGCGTTCGCTGGAATCGGTGGTGGGCTGTCTCGCCGTTCTCAAAGCCGGCGGCGCGTATGTCCCGCTTGATCCGGCGTACCCAGCGGAGCGTCTCGCTTTCATGCTGCAGGATGCACAAGCGGCGGTGCTGTTGACGAAACAATTAACAATTGACAATTATCAATTGTCAATTAACAATTGTCAATTGCTTTGTTTGGATACGAATTGGGAAGAGATTGCCAAAGAATCCGATGAAAATCCCAGCAGCGGCGCGGTGCCGGAAAATCTTGCTTACGTAATTTATACCTCGGGTTCGACGGGAAAACCCAAAGGCGTGGAAATTCCGCATTGCGGTTTGGTCAATCTGTGCGCGTGGCATCAGCATGCTTATCAGATTGCGGCGAGTGATCGCGCGACGCAAGTGGCCGCGCCGGCGTTTGACGCTTCCGTGTGGGAATTGTGGCCATACTTAACTGCCGGTGCGAGTGTTCATATTCCGGAGGAAGAAACGTTGGCCTATCCCGCCAAGCTTTTGGAGTGGCTGGCCGATGAGGCGATTACGATTTCTTTTGTTCCAACACCTGTTGCCGAAGCGGCTTTGGAAGAGCCGCTGCCAAAGCATCTGGCTTTGCGCGCGCTGCTCGTGGGTGGCGACAAACTGCATCGCCGGCCTTCACAATCGCTTCCTTTTATATTGGCAAACAATTATGGCCCGACGGAAAACACGGTCGTCACAACGTGGACGCCGGTCGCCGCCGGCACAGTTTCCAAAGCGGCGCCGCCGATTGGCAAACCGGTGTCAAACACACAAGCTTACGTACTTGATCGCCATTTGCAGCCGGTTCCAATCGGAGTTCCGGGCGAGTTGCACATCACCGGTGCGAGTTTGGCGCGCGGCTATCTGAACCGGCCCGAGCTTGCCGCGGAAAAATTTATCCCCAACCCGTTCGAGGCTGCGGAAAATCGCAGGGATGGAACGCGCCTTTACACCACCGGCGACCTCGTGCGCTATCTGCCGGACGGCAATATTGAATTTCTCGGCCGCCTCGATCATCAAGTGAAGATTCGCGGCAACCGCATCGAGTTGGGTGAGATTGAAACCGCGTTGTTGCAGCATCGGGCCGTGCGCGAGATGGTGTGCCTCGTTAGTGAGGAGGCGGGCGGCAATAAGCGTTTGCTCGCGTACGTCGTCCCGCACCAGAATTCTTCGCCCGCGAGCAGTGAGTTGCGCAGTTTCCTCAAAGCGAAGCTGCCCGATTACATGATCCCCTCGGTTTTTGTTTTTCTCAATGCGCTGCCGTTGACGCCAAATGGCAAAGTCGATCGTCGAGCTTTACCGGTGCCCGAGCTTGCGCGGCCGGAGCCGGAGGAAACTTTCGTTGCACCCGTCACGCCAGTGGAAAAAACTCTCGCCGCGATTTGGGCGGAAGTTCTGCGCGTGCAACGCGTCGGCGTGCACGACAATTTTTTCGAGCTGGGTGGCGATTCCATTTTGACGATTCAAATTATTTCGCGGGCGAATCGCGCCGGCCTCAAGATCACGCCGAAGCAGCTCTTTTCGCATCCCACCATCGCGCAGTTGATCGAGGTGGCGGGCGCGGCACAAACCAACGAGAGCGAGCAAGGCTTACTCTCGGGGGCATTGCCATTGACGGCCATTCAACAGTGGTTTTTTGAGCAGGAGCTCATCGCCGCGCAGCATTGGAACATGGCGATGCGGCTCGAAGCTGCGCAAGCTTTGCATCCCGCTTGGTTGCAACAAGCCGTGCAATACTTGCTGGCGCACCACGATGCGCTGCGCTTGCGTTTCATGCAAACTGAATCCGGCTGGCAACAAAGCTATGCCGAGCTTGATGGATCAGAAATTCCGTTTATGCGCGTCGATCTGTCGTCCTATTCAGCCGGAGAGCAAAATGCTGCTATCGCAACCAAAGCCGCAGAACTGCAAGCGAGCCTCGATTTGTCGAAGGGACCATTGCTGCGAGTCGCGCTGTTTGAATGCGGCGCCAAGCAGCCGAGTTGTTTGCTGATCATCGTTCATCATCTTGCGATGGATGGCGTCTCGTGGCGAATTTTGTTGGAAGATTTAGAAACCGCGTATCAACAGCTTCGCCGCGGCGAGAACGTTCAGCTTCCACCTAAAACCACGTCGTTCAAACAGTGGGCGCGGCGTTTGACGGAACACGCGCAATCCGACAAGCTGCACAGCGAAATTGCTTTCTGGCAGTATCAAACGCGGTCGCCTCTCGCTGCCAATGGCGCTTCTGCAATACCGGTAGATTTCGCCGGCGGCCGGCAAGCCAATACCATGGCTTCGGCGCGGACGGTATCGCTTGCACTCAACGCGGCGGAAACGCAAGCTTTGCTGCAAGACGTGCCGAAGGCCTATCGCACACAAATCGATGAAGTTTTGCTCACGGCTTTGGTGCAAGCATTCTCGCGCTGGACGGGAGAGCCGTCACTACTGCTTAATTTGGAAGGCCACGGGCGCGAAGATATTTTGGAAGGCGTGGATTTGTCGCGGACGGTCGGCTGGTTCACGACCATGTTTCCAGTGCGGCTGCAATTGGAAAGCGCCGAGAGGGCCGGCGCGGCGCTGAAAGAAATCAAAGAACAGCTTCGCCGCATTCCCAATCGCGGCATTGGGTATGGCTTGCTGCGTTATCTCTGCCGAAATAAATCCGTGGTGGAGAAATTGCGCCTGCTGGTGGCGCCGGAAGTGAGCTTCAATTATCTGGGACAATTCGATCAAGTATTGCCGCCTTCGGCGCCGTTTCAAATCGCGCAAGGAGATACCGGGCCGGTGTGTGATCCGCGAGCACAACGCCAGCACGTGTTGGAGATCACGGCGATGATCCGGCAAGATTGCCTGCATGTGGAGTGGATGTACAGCGACCAGGTGCACCGGCCGGCGACGATTGAAAAGCTGGCGCAAAATTTTCTGACAGCGTTGCGCGCATTGATCGCGCATGGCCAAAGTCCGAATGGCGAAGCGGGCTACACGCCGTCGGATTTCCCCGGGGCGAAGTTGAGCCAAAAAGATTTGGACAAATTGCTCGGGAAAATTCGGCAGCCGGTGAAAAAATAAGGATGAATCGAAGTCAAGGAGACTACCTCATGCGACCAAAATTTTCTTGCCACATTATAGTGATGATTGTGCTGGCATCATCGCCGCTGGCTTACGGCCAACATGATATTTGTTTGCCGGCAAACATTCCGGCTTCCGCTTTGGATTGCGCCTTTAACGTTAAGCCGCTCACGTTAGTGCCTTTGACCAACGGTCAGCCTTATATTTCTCCGACGGACCGCACGCACACGCCGTATGCAACGTATCTGTATTCCAATTCCAAT
>JABWAN010000719.1 GCA_013361015.1 Candidatus Zhuqueibacterota bacterium
TAGCTATGGGTCAAATCCAGGCCATCCGAGATAGCACCCACAGAAAGCGCGCGTGTTCCTAGGGCGAATAATCTAGCTTGCTGCGCTGCGACCGCAGGGTTGATAAGACTTGCACGCCCATCGCCACGATCCGCAGGGTTGACAAAGATCAAGTCCTGTGCTTGAGCAAAACCAGAAAATCCGAAAACTGAAGCAAAACCGGCGGCGCACAAAATCGATCTACAAAAATGTTTTTTGGACATTGCCTTAACCATGCTCACCAGTCCTTTGGCGAAATTATGGGAAAGCTTGGAAACCTTCGCAAGCCGAAAATTACTGACACGCAGAGCTATTTCACAAGTCCCAAGAAACGGTAGCGTCACCAAGATGCGTGGCAAACGCTACCGGATTGAAAGCTACTCAACTAGCGGATGACGACAAACCTTCCACTCGCCACTCGTTTGCCATCACTCTCCATGATCCAAAGGTAGACACTGGGCAAAACGAGCCCGCCGTTTTCATCCCTGCCGTTCCATGCAAACTGATTTGGTCCGGTTGGCCGGCGGAAGACGCGCACCGGCAAGCCACGCAAGTCAAAAATGTGGAGCACGGCTTCGGGATACTTCTTTTCAGAATATTCGATGATCGTCTCCTCATTGAACTCATCGTCATTAGGCGTGACCACGTTGGACACAACTTCGACCTTTTCCGGATCGCCGATGCCTTCGCCTTTCAAGTAGATGTATGCCACGGAGTCTTTCAACACACCGCCATCGGGATTCGGAACCGTGATCAACAGTTCCAAAACATCCTCCCGCACGCCGATTGCTTGCGGCGTGAACGTGACGTAAATACTTTCCACCTTACGTCCGCTATCAGGATCCGGAATGCTCGTAAACTCCATTTTATTGACTGCGAAATCATCTTGTAAACGCGGCGGAGATATCTTGATGTGCAAGCGTGTCGTACGGCTGCAATTGATCAATTTGACTTCCATGGGGTCGGATCTACGCTTTACATTAACCTTCTGGAAATCTACGGTCTGTGGGGAAATCTCAAAGCAAATGCGGCCATCCTTCACTTCGCCTTTTAATTTCGTCGTGTCTTGTGGTTGAGAAGGATCGTTGTTCAACACAATCAACTCATCAGTGAAGACGGTAAAATTATCGCCCTTGAATGACACCAGTACCGTCGCACTCTCATTGAGCGCCAACTCCCTCTTCTCTGGATGCTTCTTGATGAGGAAATGCGTGGAATCACGCAATATAATGCTATCGAGTTTGAGCACCTGGCAACCAAGATTTTTGATTAGTACCGGCTGCACCGGCGTTTCCATATCCAACTGACCCTTGAAAGATAAGAGCGGCGTGATTTCGATTTCCGGATTATCATTCCGAGCCGATCCTGCTAACGGTATGGAAAGCCGATCATTTGGCGCCGGCAAATCGGTCGAGATAAGCAACGTATCGGTTATTCGGTCGATCGACTTGGCTGTAAATGCAACACGGATTTCCTTACTGCTCTCCACCGCCAAGCTTCCTGTTAGTCCAACCGACACAATTGCAAAACCGCTAGCCTTCAACCCATCATCACCCCTACGTTCCGAGGCCAGCATGACGGAGGTGATATTGAAATCCGCCGTGCCAATGTTTGTGATTGTGCAAGAATTTTCGGTGGTATTGCCGACACACGACTCGTTAAACGTGATGCTATCACAAATAGCCAAAGCGCCCAGCATACCGACGCCACTCAACGGCACGGGAAACGGATTCGTGTTGTTATTATCATTGTGCCAAATCCACAGCGTATCTACGTAGCCCTTGGCTTCCTTCGGCGAAAAAGCGACGGTGAGTACGCTGTCCTCATTGCACTTCAAAGAAAACTCTTTAGTATCGATTCCAAAAACAGCAAGATTCGATATAACGAGGTTATCCACCGTCAAAAGTGCCGCACCGAGATTGCGAATTGTCAGTGGTAATTCCGCCGAGCTTCCCACCTTTGTCGAATCAAAATTCAGCGCCGCCGGTTTCACCTCAATGTGCGGCAAGAAAACGCCCTTGCCTTGCAAAACGACTTTGAATACCGGCTCATCCGGATCGTCGCTGTACACGTAAAGCGTATCGATGAACGTTTTACTTGTTTCCGGTTCAAAGATCAAAACGACGTCCGTACTTCCTTGCTTGGAAATCTTAAACGGCGGTTTTGGATCAGCTACGCTAAAAGGCGGATTCACTTTGAAAGAATGCACGGTCAAAGAACAGCTTCCTACATTGAGCAGCTTATAGATGACCGTGTTTCTATTATCCCCACCCGAGCAGGTTTCTACCTTGACATCAGGGAAGGGTGGAGCATGGCTTTCGCCCGCAATATCCGGCGCGCCGCCCGCGCCTTCAAGGGGCACAGAAACAAGCGTATCGTTTTCGGCATCGCTATAGATCAACAAACTGCCGGTGTCGCTCTTCGCAACGCGCGGTTGGAAATACACCCAGATCGTGTCGGACTTGCCCGGCAAGATCGTGAAGCCGGAAGGATGCTTGGTCCCAAACGCCGGATTGGTGAAGACCAAATTGGAGACTTTCAACGGGCCCGCACAGGTATCGCTCACGACGAACATGGCAGAATCAAGATCGCAAAGCGTGCCGAAATTTGCCGAGTCGGGCGAAACCACGATACATCCCCGCGGTGGAGGCGGCGGCGGCGTGCCGTTGCCCTTCAATATTACCATCGCCGGATTTTCATCGGGATCATTGCTCACAATCCACAGCGTATCAAGATAAGCGACTGCGGCTTTGGGTGTGAAAGCGATCGTCAGCACGCTATCTTCGTTACACTTCAGCGAAAACTCTCTCGTTTCCGTGGCAAAGACAGGGTTCGTAAAGGAAATCTCAACCACCGCCAAAGCCTTTTCGCCAACGTTACGAACAGTATCTGGCAACCACGCGGTCGAACCAATGGTAACCGCGCCAAAATCGAGAGTATCGGGCGAAACGGCAATATCCGGCTGCGTTACGCCTTCGCCACGCAGCACGACTTTGAAAGGATTTTCGCTGGAATCGGGATCATTGCTGAAGACGCGCAAGGTATCACCGAAACTGCCGGCCGCAAGCGGCGTGAAGACTAAAGTCACACGCAAGCTATCGCCCGGCTTGATCGTTTGCGGCATTGTTGGATCGGCCACGGCAAAAGGAGCATTCGTGAGCAACTCTGAGATCTTCAAATCGCACGTGCCGGTATTTTTGATCCAATAATAAAACGTGGCGTCATTCGTGTCTCCGGCGCAAATTTGCACTTCGACCGGATCGAAAACGGCTTCGGTATCGCCCGCAATATCCGGCACGCCGCCTTGCCCGCTCAACGCAACTACCAACGTGTCTTCATTCACGGCGTTGCTCACAATGAGCAGGTTACCGGTAGCCGGCTGGTTCAAAGTGGGAGCATAACCGACATTGACTATCTTCTGGCCATTTGCCGGAATCGTAAAGCTGGTCGGAGGCGCCGTGAAGAAAGCAGGGTTCGTGAAAATCAAAGTGTCAACTTGCAGCGCGACTTTGCCGGAGTTTGAAATCGTTAGCGGCAAATAAGTCGTATCGCAAACCACGCCAAACGGCAGCGGATTCGGCGTAGCAGCTATCTCCGGCCCGATGCCTTCGCCGATGAGCACGACGGTTTTCGTTCCACCGTTGCTTGTGAACGTCAGCTTGCCCACAAAGGAACCGATGGCATTCGACGTGAAGGTCACCGGCACTTTTTGCGTGCTATCGCAGGTCAATTCAAACGGCGTCGCGCTCGTGGTGAAAACCGGATTGTCGATCACCATGCTCGTCACGCGCAGCGTATCGCCGCCGA
>JABWAN010000720.1 GCA_013361015.1 Candidatus Zhuqueibacterota bacterium
CTGCCCGCGAAAAGGCAGATGCGGATCGACGAGATTCTCGATCGTCAAACAAACATCGATGAAATCTTCGACGCGATCCTCGCCGTATTGCTCGACGTAGCGCCGCACGCGCGTGGCGTGATTCGCCATTTCATCCATCATTTTGCGGTTCGTTTTCGAAAACCAGAGATTGTTTTTGAAAAAATCACAGTGCCCGTACACATGCGCCATGACCAGCTTTTGATCGACGAGATTGTTGCAGCGCATAAGATAGGCGTAGCACGGATCATTGTTGATCACCATCTCGTAGATTTTCGAGAGGCCATAGGAATAGCTCTTGGCAAGTTCTTCGTACTCCATGCCGAAGCGCCAATGCGGATAACGCGTTGGGAAGCCGCCGAGGCTGGCGATTTCGTTCAACTCGTCATACTCGATCATCTCGAAAATCGTCTCATAGAAATCGAGGCCGTATTCGCGGGCGTAGCCGCGAATCTCATCATTGATCGCGGATAAATCAGGTGTAAGACTCATCTTGGTTGTCCGTTGTCGGTGGATCCCAGGTCGTGGATCGTTGATGATGAATCGAGGCTCTTTTACGATCTACGATCCACCATCCACGATCTACAACTATTTGCCTTTGCCCAAAAAATCTTTGATGGATTTATAAATTGCTTCTTTGTCCGGAATCTCAGAAAGAATGAGCTTCTCTTCGGATTCGAAATAATCTTCCAAGTCGCGAATGAATTGGCCGCTGCCGTAGGGGCTTTCGACCTGGCCATAGCAAAACAGATTGGCGACCGGCAGCAATTTGTTTTCGATGATTTGAATGCATTCGTCCGTATCGATCTCGCCCCAATTGTCGCCGTCGGAAAAGTGCATGAGATAGATGTTCCAATCTTGAGGGTTGTAATCCTCATCAATGATGTTGCCGGCGAGCTTATACGCCGAAGAGATGATCGTGCCGCCGCTTTCGCGCGTGTGATAGAACGTCTCCTCGTCCACTTCGCGCGCCACGGCATCGTGAATGAGGTAGCGCGTTTCGAGGTTCTTGTATTGATAGTGCAGCCACGTGTCGATCCAAAAAGACTCGATACGCACGATTTCTTTTTGCTCTTCGCCCATCGAGCCGGAAACGTCCATCATGTAAATGATCACTGCGCTGGCTTCGGGCAGCGACACGGTCTTCCACGTGCGATAGCGCCGGTCTTCACGAAACGGCACGATGATGGGATCTTCGGGGTTATACGTGCCGCTGATGATTTGGCGTTTCAACGCTTGCTTGTACGTGCGCTTGAAATGCCTCAGCGATTCCGGGCCGCTCTTCGCAATGCCGGTGTAGCGGTCTTTTTCGCTGATAATGTTCTTCTTGCCTTTGGGCTCGATATTGGGCAGTTCCAACTCTTCGCCGAGCAATTGCGCCAGCTCTTCGAGCGAAACATCGACCTCGAGCAAGTGCTCGCCTGGAGCCTCGCCCGCTTGCCCCGTGCCTTCTTCATCGCCGTCGCGGCCAATGGGCGTGCCGATATCGCCCTCGCCTTGTCCCACGCCGCCGGTGTTTTTTCCGCCATAGCGAAAGCGCGGCAGATTGATTTGCGGCACGGGAATGCTGACGAGGTCTTTACCCTTCTTGCCGATCATCTCGCCGCGCGTGATGTACTTGCGCAACTCTTTCTTGATCTGCCCGCGCAAAATTTGGCGAAACCGGCTGCGATCTTTTTCGATGCGTTTGACCATAAAAGAACTCAACGGCTCAAGAACACACAGACATCTAAGATTTGAGATTACCGCACCAGCATCATCTTCGCCACTTTGCGTTCTTCTCCGAAGCGGACATGCGTGAAGTACATGCCGCTGGCAACGATTCTGCCAAGCTCATCTCGACCATCCCATGTCACCGAATGGTCGCCGGCCTTTCGTAAACCGTGGCTCAACTCTCTCACGATTCTGCCGTTCACATCGTAAATTTGCACTGTAACGACGTCTTCAGCAGGAAGATGAAAATAGATTTGAGTCGAAGGATTAAACGGGTTGGGATATACGCGCACAGAGAGCGAAGTCGGCAGCGCAGCCGCCACGAGCGAAGGCGTTTCTGCATGGCCTTTTTGCGCGCCCTCTTCCACGACTTCGTAAACATGAACTAACGCCCCATTCACTTTGGCAAGATCCAAGTTTGACAGAGCAGGAGCCAAATGAACTCGCCTGCCGCGCAAGGCTTGCACCGGAAAAACCAAACGCGCAGCTTGACGGGAGGTTCCCGTGTTGTTGAGCCGTGCCAATGGAATGCTCGCCAATGGCAGCCCGGTTTCCACGGAAAGCAGATTGAAGGCAAGATTGAGCGGCTTGCTTTGATCGCCGCGAAGATTGCCGGCGTCTTGGCTGTAAACCTTCACTTCAAATACAAGACTATCAGCATCTGCAGGAAAAAGGAGGTTGCTCAATTTCAAAGCCGCAGCAAGGTCGTTGATCTTGATCGAGTCTTGATCTGAAACCTCGAGGAAAGTCTGATCGTTTTTGCCGCTGGCAGCAAGTAATTGTGCCGTTCCCATTTGCAACGCAAGCGCTGTGGAGTCATTCAATGAGAAAACAACGCGACGATGATAAGCCCAATTTTCATCTGCAGCGCTTTTGCTCAAACCGCCCGAAGGGCCGACGGTCAACGTGTAAGGCGCACTTCCGCTGCTGCGCCACACAGCTTTAGCAATAGCTCCCGGCGGATTTGCGATTGAAACGGAAGCGTCAAGGCTGTTGCTTGCGATGATGGTTCCATCCAAACCGCTTTGCCAATAACTGCCGTTGTAATAGCGCTTCCGAACGTTATTGTTGCCGTCATGGCACAAGACCGTGAGCGCACCGGCGGTGTGGCCCGTTCCGCTAGGTTTGAGGTGGTCCCAACTTGTGCTCGCAAAGACGGTGAAAACATTGGTGAGATTCTTGTTGTGGTAAACGGCCTGCTTCTGATAATCTACGGCTTCGAACGCTTGCCAAACGATGTGCCGATCATTGTTGCCGGAAAGCGCGTAGGAAGAGGATTGATGATTGTAAGCTGAGGTGCCGTTGCTCAAAGTCGTGGCTGAACCCCAAGTCGTCCCGCCGTAATAGATTTGATGATAGATATTGTTGCCTTCGCCCCAAGTGAGATTGAAGTAGCCATAGTCATTCGCCTTGTAAACTAAGCTGGGGTTGCGTGCGCTCGTATTGCTCGTCACCGTTGCTGCCGCGTCCCAAGTGGCGCCGGTACTGCTGGTGGATCGCCGAAACCTTAAGCCCTGATTGGTGCGATACACCACCATCATTTCGAATGAAGCCGCAGGCGTGCTCACTGCCAGTGATGGTGTGAGATCATTGTTGGAAGCGATGCCCGTGTTGATGTTCCGAATATTGTCCCAGTTCGTGCCGGTGAAATGCCGGAAGTGCGTATCGTAAGTGTTTGTGCCGGTTTTGCGCTGCCAGAAGACGTAGAATTTGCCGGAACGTTCGGCAATGCTCGGAAATTTGTTGCTGCCGTTGCCGGCGCTGAGGCGTCTGAACTCACTTAGGGCCGTGCCGCTGTTGCTCCATTTCTCGTAGCAGATTTCACCGTCGCTTTCGAAGACGAGATGATAATTGCCCGCAGAATCGCGCACCAGCTTGCGGCTGTTGTTGTAGGCCGTGGCGTCGGCGCTGCTCGTCACGTAAATTTTGCCGCTGCCGCTCGTGACAATCGTGCCGCCGCCGGAGATGGTGACGTTGGAAGCAATAGAAAGAGTTCCTTGGATCGTTACGACTGCTCCACTGCTTATCGTAACATTGGCTCCTGGCGAAACCGTCAAAGTGACCCCCGGCGATACCGTGACATTTCCGGTGATT
>JABWAN010000721.1 GCA_013361015.1 Candidatus Zhuqueibacterota bacterium
CTCGCCGCGGCGCTGGCGGTTATTGCTTTTCTCACGATGCTGTACAACTACCGCGTTGCCAAGCTCCTCGAAATCGAGCGCACGCGCTTGCGCATCGCCCGCGATTTGCACGATGACGTCGGCAGCAGCTTGAGCAGCATCGCGCTCACCGCGGAGTTGCTGCAAAAAGAGCTGGCGGTGAATGGCTTGGTCAATCGCCAGTTGGCGCGCGTTTATGAAACGGCGCAGAAACTCAGCCGCAATTTGAAAGAGATCGTGTGGGCCATCGATCCGCACCGCGACAAATTTGACGATCTACTGCTGCACATGAAAGAGGCTGCGGAAGAATTGCTCGGGCAAAAAGGCATTGCCTATACGCTCGAAGCTCCGCAAGAAGAATTGCCGCAGTCGCTGAAAATGGAGTTCCGGCGCAATTTGTTTTTGATCTACAAAGAGATGCTGCACAACGTCGTCAAACATGCGGAAGCGACCAAAGTGGAGATCGCACTGACAAGAACGAATGGCATGTTGCAGTTGCAGGTGACGGACAACGGCAAAGGCTTTGGTGAAGAGAAAAACGGAAACGGCAGCGGGTTGAAGAGTATGCGCGCCCGCGCCGCAGAGTTGAACGGAAAGCTTGAAATCGACAGTCGGCCGGCACTTGGCACGACGGCCACACTCACCGTGCATTGCAAATGAAGTCCGGTTCGCGCAGTGATTGCTCAAAGCTCGACAAAATCCCGTAGCACAAGCCGGGCTTCGCCCAAAAAATTCAACCATCCACTAATCCCTCAATCCAATCTTAAAAATACCTCAAACGAGGTATGGCGATTGTGGGGAGAATAGTGTTAATTGAAAAAAGGTTGTTCCGCTTTCATAGCCTATTTCGCTTCAAGTGACAAAGCCATGCCCAAACCCAACCACAAATACCTCGACGTGTGGGTGATCGAAGACAACGACGAGTTGCGCGCGACGCTGGTGGAGGTCATTGACAGCGAGGCGGAGATGATGTGCTCGCTCAACTTCGGCAAATGTGAAGACGCGCTCGCCGCACTCAAACACGAGTCGCCGCCGCAAATCATACTCATGGACATCGGCCTGCCGGGCATGAGCGGCATCGAGGGCGTGCGCCGCATCCATAGCATTTCGCCGGCCACGCAGTTCATTATGCTCACAATTTATGAGGACGATGACAACGTTTTCCAATCGCTTTGCGCCGGCGCAACCGGTTATCTATTGAAAGGCGGCTCGACCGAAAAGATCATTGCCGCGATCAAAGAAGTGCAGAGCGGCGGCGCGCCCATGAACGCGCATATCGCGAAAAAAGTTTTGACCATGTTTACTCACCTCATTGCGCCTCATGCCGACTATGCGCTCACTGAACGTGAAAAAGAAATTCTCGCCCTTCTCGTTGCCGGCAAATCACAAAAACAAATTGCCACCGCACTTTTTATCAGTCCTCTCACCATTGCCACGCACATGAAAAACATCTACGTCAAGCTGCACGTGCATTGCCGCAGCCAAGGCCATCAAGGAACATCTCCTCTAAAATTGGAGCGCTGGAGTATTGGAGTATTGGATTTTTGAAGTATTGGCAAAGCAACGCTGCAATAATCCACCACTCCAACAATCCATCACTCCAATCATCCTTCCCGCCAATATACCTCAAACGAGGTATACCCCCGCCTTCGCAAATGAATTAACTTCCACCCAACAACAAACACTCCGCGCGGTTTATCGCGAGCGTTGCCGCTTCACTGAGTCACGTCAGGCTGCAACTCTCTTCTTTTAGGACAAGAGAAGATTTTTGCGCGACGTGCAAAATCGTTTGCGACGAAACCCTTATGAAATTTGACGATCGCAATCGGTAATCGGCTAATTTGAACTCATCCCCCGGCCCCTTCTCTTAAAAAGAGAAGGGGAGAAAAGACAGTAATGAAGCGTCAGCGCTCCCCCTTCTCTTCCCAAGAGAAGGCCGGGGGGATGAGTTCGGGAGCGTGAAGATTATCGAGCTTGATGGTCAAAGCTTATGAGGTTTCGCCGCTCGCTTTCTCTCATTCACAAAACCGAGGTGCAACATGAGAACGAAGTTCTTGCTTGGCGCGTTGTTGATGGCGCTTATTCTCGCCACCGCTAGCGCACAGGAAAAGATGACTTTCAAGCTCAGCCATCAAGGCATTTTGAGCGACGCGAAAGGCGCGCCCGTGGCCGACGGCAATTATGCTATCACATTCAAGCTGTACGAGGTTGCCTCCGGCGGCGAGCCGTTGTGGGCGGAAGAGCGCAACGTGCCCGTGAGCAAAGGAGTCTTTAATCTGCTGTTGGGAGAAGTGAAAGCTTTGCGTCTTCCGTTTGATAAAACCTATTGGCTCGGCGTGACCATCGGCGCGGGCGAGGAATTGGCGCCGCGCATGGAGTTGACCGCCTCTGCTTATAGCTTGCACGCGAAGACGATTGCGGATAGCGCCATTAGTACGAGCAAAATTCAAGACGGCGCGGTCACGCTGAACAAGATCGCGGCGAACGGCGCGGCTCCGGGGCAAGTGCTCACGGTGACGCCCGAGGGTCGTGTGGCTTGGCAAAGCGTGGCGGTGGCGGATAAAGTTGCTCGAGCACAGCAGAGCATTGATGCAGGTGCCAATGCGGCGGATTTGGTTCTGCCTTATATCGGCAGCGTCACGACGGGCGTTACCGCTTTCGATGTTACCAACAATGGCGCGGGAGGAGCAATTATCGGCACGTCTTTCTCAACCGCTGCTTCCGTGGTTGGAGTTCGTGGACTCATCGGCTCCACTTCGCCCGGCGGCTTCTCTGCCGGCGTGCGAGGCATCAATAACGGCACAGGTATTAACGGCATCGGCGTTTATGGTTCTCAGAACGGAAGCGGTTGGGGCGTGTACGGCACGACTCCCACAGGGATCGGAGTATACGGCGAACATACCGGCGCTACCGGAACAAGTCCGGGCGTGCGCGGCGAAACGGCGTCAGCAACAAGTGAGGCGGTGGGTGTTTATGGCGTTGCAACGGCAACCGGGCAAAGCAGCACTCGTGGCGTCTATGGTCAAAGCAACGCAATCACCGGAGTCGGAGTCGAGGGTTTCACGCCTTCGACGACCGGCGCAAGTTACGGTGTGTTCGGCTCTAGTACCTCTCCCAACGGCATCGGAGTACACGGCGATCATATCGCCACAACCGGAACCGCGCCTGGCATGCGCGGAGAGACGTCTTCTAGCTCAGCGAATGCCGCAGGTGTGCTCGGCGTCGTCATCCCAACTGCGCCGGGAAGTTTTTCCGCCGGCGTGCGCGGCATCAATAACGGCGCGAGCGGATTGGGCATCGGCGTTTACGGCTCGCATGCTGCAGGTGGATGGGGCGTGTATGGCACGAGCGTCAGTAATCGCGGCGTGTATGGCTTCTCCAAAACCGGCCACGGCGTTTATGGGAGGCATGACTCGACCACGGGTATTAACGCCGGCGTTCAAGGCGAAACCGCTTCGACGCAAACGAATGCCGTCGGTGTTTACGGCATCGCCACCGCAGCGGGCGCGGGCACAACTTACGGCGTCTATGGCCAAAGCAATAGGACAAGCGGCAGCGGCGTGCATGGTTATACTTCCGCCACCACGGGCACAAACAACGGCGTTTATGGCCGCAGCGTTTCCTCGACCGGCAGAGGCGTTTATGGTTGGGCTTCGAACACCACGGGCGTTAATTTCGGCGTGTACGGCGTGTCGCTCGCCACCGCGCTCGGCGCCGGACTGCTGGCGCTCGCCGCCGCGGGAGCGGGCTATCTTCACGCGATGTACTACTCGATGCCGCGCCGCCTGCCCGGCCCGGCAGCGCA
>JABWAN010000722.1 GCA_013361015.1 Candidatus Zhuqueibacterota bacterium
ACTTTCGTATGCTCGACCGCCACGCGAATCTCGCGGCCGGCTTGCAACGCATACGTATTGATCACGCCGGGGAAGGAGTTGGCAATACTCTCAAGCTGCGACATGCGTTGGAAATAATTTGACAGCATTTCCTTTTGCGCGCCGGGACGTGCGATGGAAATTTCATTCGCCACGCCGACAATCACGCTGGCGGCGGTGAGCACCTGACCTTCGCGCTGCAAGTTATTCGCAAAGAGAATCGCATTCTCGACGACTTCGTTTTCTCCATAACGCCGCGCCAGCTCCGCCCCCAACTCCGCACTGCTCGATTCGCTCTCTTGCTCCACGGCGTTGCCGATCTCGTGCAATAGCGCCGCGCGTTTGATCCAGTGCGTTTCCAAACCCAGTTCCGCGGAAATAATGCCCGCGAGAATCGCGGTCTCGATGCTGTGCTGCAAAAGATTTTGGCCCATGCGCGTGTGATATTTCAAACGGCCCAAATGGCGAATCAGCTCGGAATGCAGGCCATGCACGCCCACATCCAACATCACTTGCTCGCCCGCTTCGCGCATCAGCTCTTCCACTTCTTCGCGCGTCTTCTCAACGACCTCTTCGATGCGGCCGGGGTGAATGCGGCCGTCGGTGATCAATTTCTCCAACGCGAGCTTTGCAACTTCGCGGCGCACCGGATCGAAGCCCGAGAGCATCACCATTTCCGGCGTGTCATCAATTAACACTTCGATGCCGGTCGTGCCTTCGAACGAGCGAATATTGCGGCCCTCGCGGCCGATGATGCGGCCCTTCATGTCGTCGTTGGGCAGGCGCACGATCGACACGGTGCTTTCGACCACGTGGCTGATCGCCGTGCGCTGAATCGCCTGCACGATGATCTCCTTCGCTTCGCGATTGGCTTCCATGCGCGCGCGATCTTTGATCTCCTTCACGGTTTGTGCCGCTTCCTGCTTGGCTTGCTCAAAAACATTGTTGAGCTGCAAGCGGCGCGCTTCTTCCGTGGTCAAACCGGAAATCTGTTCGAGTCGCACGTTCTGCTCGCGCGTCAAGCGTTCCAACTCTTGCTGCTGCAATTGCAGCGTCTTGTCGCGCACGCGCAAGCTTTCTTCAAACTGTGAAAGCTCCTGCTTCTTTTTATTCAACAAATCCACCTTGCGGTCGAGATTCATCTCGCGATTCGCAAGCTGGCTTTCCAACTTTTGCGCTTGCTGGAAACGCTGATTCGCTTCCGCCTCCAGCTCCTGCCGCTTTTGAAAAAGCTCTTCTCGGATTTCGAGTTGTTTACTCTGTTTCAGGCCTTCGGCTTCCTGCTTCGCTTCGGTTATGATTTGCCGGACATGCTCTTCCGCGCGCGCGATTTTATCGTGCCCGAGTTTTTGCCGGAATATCCAACCGACCGCGAAGCCCACGCCTAAGCTTGCTATGGCTAACACGATCGCAACGATCGTCATCATTCCTCCACAAAACAAAATACCCCGGTTCCAAGCTCATCAAGAAATAGTCGCCGCGCAACCAAAGCTGCACGACTGCGGCGCGTTGCCTTGAGGACCTTGAAACCGAGGTATCATGCCAGATACTGGCGGAAGGTCTATTCTTTCAAATTCTCATTCAACACTTGCGACAAGCGGTCTGCCTGTGCTTCAAAGCTTTTCAACAGGCCGGTTTTTTCGTCCCGCTCCCGAAAGAGCTCGTCGGCGATATTCAAGGCCGCTAAAATCGCAACCTTGAGCGAGGACTTGGCCGCCGTGTTCTGATCGACTTCGCGCATCTTACGGTCGACATACTCGGCCACACGACGGATGTATTCGACGTCCACCTCGCCTCGGATGGGGTACTCCGTACCGTAAATGTTCACTTTCAGAATCGTGCCTTCGGGACACATAGCTACACTCTGGGAAAACTATCGACCGTGAAGTTCCTGTAGCCCAGGCATCCTGCCTGCGTTTCTGCCAACTGGAAGTCTGCGCTACAAATTATCGAAATGAGAATGCTCAACGCAACGCAATGATTTTAAAGCTGGAGCTGAAGCTCTTCCAGCTTGGCCAACATGTCTTCAACTTTACTGCGAATCTTTTCTTCACGCTCACGAAATTCGCGCGTCTCCTCGGCGTGTTTCTGAATGCCGCCGAGCTCGCTCTTCATTCGGGCCACTTGCTCGTCTTTCTCCCGGCTCTGCGCTTCCAGCATCAGCACCCGTTCGCGCAGCTCTTTGTTTTCGGCTTTGAGCACTTGAATCAGCTTGATCGCCTGCGCGATTTTTTGATCTAAAGCTTCGAATTGTTGTATGTCCATGCTTGACTCCTGACGGCTCGATTGCGGCGTACTTCAACATTGTTCCAACGAGACATTTTTATGAAGGAAAATGTCTTTGGAAATCCCTAGCATCATGTAAGACCCTGGCTACTTCGATCCCTTTTTCGGATTCGACGTAAAAAATAACGTGCCGACCAACATGATAACTTTTAAGATTTGGGGTGATATCCTCGCGCAACTTTCCATGCATGCGACGATTGGCCAAATCATCCATGCGTTGACGAATTTGGCCAAGATACTTTCTCGCCTGTTCCTTGCCCCAACGATTGACCGTATACTGTCGAATCTCACTGAGGTCTTTTCTCGCTCGTTGTGCTAAGAGCGTTTTTAGCATCACTTCACGTCTTCATTAAGGATTTCTTCCAAATCAAATTCGACGACTTCTCCACGGCTTATTTCATCTAGCCCAATTTGCACATCGCGTCGAAGTCTTTCCAACTTAATTCGGTCAAATTCCTCGGCACGCATAACGATATCGGAGATAAATGCAGCTGCGTCTGGATATCCGCCAGCGGCTACTTTGGCTCTCACGATCTCTTCTGTTTTGCCTAAGAGTTGTACTTGCATAGGATGTCCCTTCTTCGGGTTGTGTTTTAGCCAAACTTACTACTTCAACTCGATGCACTCTTTGGCCTCGTGCTCCGCGCTCAAAACTTGGTCGATCTCATCGAGTGTGGTCGCGTGAAAATAGCGCTCGCCGCATTCCGAGCAAACCTCGGCGTCAACGTTCTCGACGAAATATAATTTGCCTTGCAGCCAGTGCTGGCGTTTAGCTTTTTTCTTCGCGATCTGGCCACCGCAGAGTTCGCAGAGCATATCGGCTCTTTCACGGAATTATTTTCACGGCAGAGCCATCGGCCAATCTATAAATGTTGAAGTCGCTGTCTATCGTAAACACTTCACGCAGCAAGAGGCTTTCTGCAACTGCTATGAGCGAGGCATCCGCCAAGTCCATCGGAGTATCACGATACTTTTTCATTAGCTCGGCCATGCGTTTAATCTCAGCTACGGTTAGATCGTGCAGAAGCAACTGCTGGGTCTGTTGAAATTTCCAGAGCTCAGAAATATAGTTGTAGCCGCCCTCCTCGGCGAGCAAGTACATTGCTTCGGTAAAGCAAGGCCACGTTGTAAGCAACGGCGCTCGCGATAGATTGTTGGAAGCCTCGACGCACTCAGTATGACGAGCGTCGTTTTTATCCAAAAGTGCAACGAGCGGCCCTGCGTCAACCAAAGTCATAACCGCCCTTGCTCTCGTTTTTTCTTCATTCCAGCCGCGAATTTTTTGCCGGTGTTTTCCGACATGTGTCCACCCTCAGGATATTTTTCGCTGCTGTCGATCACGCCGATGTGGTCTTTGATAAGATCATAGAGCGTCAGCTTTTCATCTGCCGGAGCTTTCGCTGCTAAAAAAGAAGCGAAGCGCTTGCGCAAGGTTTCAAGCGCCAGTTGCTCTGGCGTTGTGCCTTCTCTTTGGGCGCACTGGGCGAGGGCGTTTTCAATTTCGGGTGTGAGTGGGAT
>JABWAN010000723.1 GCA_013361015.1 Candidatus Zhuqueibacterota bacterium
GATCGGCAAACGGGCTTCGGAAAAAAGTGGCCGTGGCTTCACGTTGAAAATAGCCGGACGCTCGCACTAACCGGCGAAATGGAATCCGCGGTTGCGGAGCTGCATCGCGCCATTGAGCTGGGCGAGCAAGCCGGCAATCGCCGCATTGTTCGCGAAGCACAGGCTTATCTCGCCCGCTTTGCACTCGCGCACAAAAATTTAACCGCGGTGGAAAAGTGGCTCGCACAATTTGCGCGGCAACATAATGGCGAGATGCAAGCAGGCGATGAGATTGAATATCTAACGCAAGCGCGATTGCTGCTCGGCAAAAGTGAATATGCGGCGGCCGTGGAAATTTTGCAGCGCTTGCGACAAGCCGCAGAAGTTGACGGACGTATGAGCCGCGTGCTCGAATGCTTTACGCTCGAAGCGCTTGCCCTACAGGCACAGCGCCAAATGGAGCCGGCTTACGCTTGCCTTGCCGAAGCGCTGGCGCTGGCCGCGCCTGAAAACTTCGTGCGTATGTTTGTGGAGGAGGGCGCGCCGATGGCGGAATTGCTGCGGCAATTTATCAAAGCGCAGCAAAAGGAGAATCCCTCGGCCGCAAATAATGTTGTGCACAATTACGTGATCAAGTTGCTCGCCGCCTTTCCACCGGAGCAGATGCCGGCGGCAGTGCAAACCCACAAAACTTCAGCGACACTGCCGGCTTCTTATCTCGTCGATCCGTTGAGCGAGCGGGAGTTGGAAATTTTGAAACTCGTGGCGGAGGGCCTATCCAACCAAGAAATTGGCCGCAAACTTTTTCTGGCAACCAGCACGGTGAAACGGCACATCAACAACATCTACGCCAAACTGGATGTGCACAGCCGCACGCAGGCGGTAGCGAAGGGGAAGGAGTTGAAGGTGTTGGCGAATTGACGCATTTCAAATTGGAGCCATCACGTCCTATTTGTGCGGATTTCTCACCGATTCATACATACTTCTTTTCAATCTCAGCGAAAACGCCTTTCACAATCTTGAAAAATCTTCCTCACGCAACCGGATGGCATCTCCATATCTTATATTGCAAGATTGACTTGCCGGCAACGTATTTGATTGTTTTGTCCATACTCATGATATTGTCGTTGCGCAGTATCGCATTGCACAGCATCCGTACTTCGTTCAATGATTCCCAGCCTTTCCTTCGATAGTCCGGCTGCAATGAGTGAAGTAATATTCCAAACGAGAACCAGAGTGTTGAAGATCACCGATTCGCGTACTGATCTACAATAATTCTGTCGACAAATCATTGTTGGTTGGTGACGCGGAATGGATTGCAATGGAAGGTTATGCTGCGCAGCGATCGCAGAGAGGACCCGTTTCGCTGAATAGTTTTTGAACTGCCGCGTTGAAGTTTTGATTTGCCCCGCAGTGACGGGGCAAATCGGGGGAGGTGATTGGCCTATCACACTCAAAGCAAATCTGTGGAAAATCTCGACACAACTGCGAGCGTTTTGCCGTGCTGCCCTTTGGCTCGTTGGATGCACAGAATGGAAATCTGCGCTACGCCATACTTTCCCAAATTTTCTGCAGCTCCGCGCTTTGCACATTGCTGAATTGGTTGCGCAGTTTTGGCAAGTCTTGTTCGAGAAGTTGCGAAAGCCGGCGCTCGAAATAAAGCGAGCCTTGGGCTGCGATTTTGCGCGTTTCGTACAGGCCATCCAACAGCGACTCGACGATTTTGTGGCGCGCACCTTCGCTGCCCTGCGCGGGACGTTGCAGCATGAGCGGCATCTTGAATGATTGGTCGGAAGCCCAAGCTTCATAGCTCACGCGCAGCTCATGCACTTTGCGCGCCAACGCTTCCACGGCTTCGACGGAAACACCCGTGGAAGTTTTGCGACAAAACGTGGCGAGCGCTTGCAAAGCCTCTTGCGTACGGCGCAATAACTCGAGTTTAGGCGTGAGCGCTTGCGCTGAAATCGCAGGCGTTTTGATGGTGCTCGCGGCGGCCAAGCTCGCGATTGCGTCGGCAATCTCTTCGTAATTTTCTGCAGCATTGGCCGGAGGGGAAATTTTTACGCCCAGATCTTGCAAGGCCGCGTTGTGCTTCGTTGCTTCTTCGTTTTCCGCAGCGAATTGCAAGCGCGGTTGTGATTGCAGCGAAGCCGCTTGCGCCGGCAAAATGCGCACGGAATCAACTTGCACGGAAATCTTCTGCAAAGCGTCGTATTGCTTCGAGACGGCTTTCTGAACTTCCACCGTCACTGCACAAAGCTGCGCGAGCGCGGCCTGCAAATCGGGCAGCGCCGTAATCTCTTGCGTCGCGCGATCGGTTTTGGTGAGCGCAAGAACGGAGGCTGCCGGGACGGCGGCTGGTGGCGTTGCGATTGGTTCGTCTTTCCTCTCGGTTCGGTTCTCAGACTCCGTTGCCGCGGGGCGCGTCTCGACCGGCGTCGGGCGGCGCATCATGCTTTCGAACGAAGCGGCGCGTTCGTCTCTTCGATTTATGCCATTGGTTTCCGGCATACGAATGGTTTCTATTCTTTCCATCGGGTCCTGCGTACGTCGGCTGCTTAACCAACTGAGCAGCGCCATCACCGCAAAGCCGGAGAGCAACAGGCCGATGAGTATCCACGAGATCATGTTACCACTCTCTTCCCCACTTTCCTCAGCCTGCACAGAATCGAGAGCTGCAGTTTGGCGCGTGCTAGCGCTGGCGACGACTTGCAGTTTGGCAGTGGAATCAACTTTTGCAGTGGAATCAACTTTTGCAGTGGAGTCAACTTTTGCAGTGGAGTCAACCTTGACGAGGGCGGGTTTCACGGCGCTAGAATCTTTGGGCGCCGGCGCATTCGCAACCACGGTTGCAGCGCCTTGTTGGCCAAGCACCAAGGTCGCCGTTCCACCCGGCAATTTGCGATTGTCGAGGTTAGCGAACGTGAAACGCAATGTCAGAGGCTCATTCAATTCATGTTTCGCAAACAGCGTCATCTCCACCTCGGATAGAATCGTGAGCGTGTCGTTGCGCAGCATCCATTGCTGGTGTTTGGGTACGATGAGCTGGAAATTCTTTTGGTTGGCTGAGATCAAACAACGATGCCGTTGATATTTCTCCGTGGCCGGCACTTCAAGCACAAAGCTCGCCTTGAGGCTGTCTTTCTTCAATGAGAGGGGGGACAGTTCCAGACGGGCGTTGGGTGATAATTCCAATCTCGGCAACGCCGCGGGCTTCGGCGTGGCGCCGTCCTTGGCCCAAATCGCCATTGCACAGGCAAAGCTAAATGCAACGAGCATTGGCAGGCTTGCATTCCTAGCGCGCATATTGTTCTCCAATTTATATTTCACACAAAACTATGGCGTTTTTCAAACGTGTGGTGTTCGCGTCGTTCCGAGCCGGTGCACGGCACGAAGGATTTTTCTCTGCGAGCGTGTTGCAACGGTTTGGATTTTTCCTAGTCCGGTCCAAAGCTGGACTCTTCGGAATGACATTGCCGGCTGATTGGAGCGGTCACCTACTTTTCAACTGCGAGGCAGCTCTTTCCGCCGGACAAACTAGTCAAGCTCGAAATAAATTGCGTGCTCGCGGCCACGCACGCGCAGGAGCACTTGCAGTTCGCAAAGTCGTGTGAGTTTCAAGCGCAAACGACCCAATTGCAGAGTGTGCTGCAACTCTTCTTCGGTGAGATCCGCGGGCAGGGCCGGTTTGAAGTGCACAAGTGCAAACCGGCCAATAAGCTCGGCTTCCTCACTGAGATCTGGAGTGCCGGATTTGTTGGTGACGTAAATGGGAATCGCGGTTTCCCACGTGAGCGCAAAAGGCGGCGCTGCGCATTCCACGCCGATCTCCACTTCGTTC
>JABWAN010000724.1 GCA_013361015.1 Candidatus Zhuqueibacterota bacterium
CAGTCTCCGACGGACGGACGCGAGCATTCGGCATATCACTTCCACATGCATTTCTATCCCCCCTTGCTGCGGTCCGCACGCATCAAAAAATTCATGGTCGGCTATGAAATGCTCGCCAATCCGCAGCGCGATATTACGCCCGAGGCCAGCGCCGAGCAATTGCGAAATCTCCCCGATGAGCATTACAGAAAAAGACAAAACGACTCGGAGTAAAAAGATTAGAAGCTCTATTTTGATAATGACTGATGACTCGAAAAAGCAATCCACCGAAAAAGACTCTGCCCACCGTTTCGCCACGGATTACTTCTGCAGACATTGCACGTGAACTTGGCATTTCAGCCATGACTGTTTCACGGGCGCTGAACAATCGCCCCAACGTCAAAGAAGAGACGCGGCGGCAAGTTGCCCGCATGGCGAGGAAAATGGGATACATCCCGGATCACATTGCTCGCAGTCTCGTGCTGCGGCGCACCTTGACGATAGGAGTCGTGGTTCCGGAAATCACGCACTCATTTTTCCCCGAGGCAATTCGCGGCATTGAAGAAGCAATTTACGCCGCGGGCTATCATCTCATTCTCACCCATTCCGCGGAAAAAGCGGAGCGCGAACGAGACGCCTTGCAGACGCTCGAATCCAAGCGCGTGGATGGCATCTTGATTTCGACGATCGAAACCGGCGGCGAGGTTGCGCTCTACGAGCATGTCATCCAACGCGGAACGCCCCTGGTCTTTTTCGATCGCTGTGTTTATGGCATCGGCGCGAGTTGTGTTTGTATTGACGACGAAGAAAGCGCCCAAGCCCTCACCGAACATTTAATCGGACACGGCTACAAGCGCGTGGCGCATTTATGCGGTTCGCCGCAAGTGCCAATTGCAGAGGCAAGATTCAACGGATATAAGAAGGCATTGAGGAAGGCAAAACTCGCGCTGCGGAAAGAGTTGGTCGTGGAATCCGGATTCCACGAACGCGGGGGCTATGAGGCCATGCAAAAACTTTTGCGCTTGCCTGCGCAGACACGGCCGCGCGCGGTCGTCGCCGTCAACGACCCGGCCGCATTCGGAGCGATCAAAGCCATTCAAGAAAATGGCTTGCAGCTTCCGCGCGACATTGCGATCGTGGGATTCTCCGATGATATTCGCGCGGCCTTGATGCCTACGCCATTGACCACCGTTCGCCAGCCGGCCTATTTGCTCGGCAAGCGCGCCGCGGAAAAATTGCTTGCAATCATTGAAGGCAACAGCGAAGCCGGCGGAAAAATCATCATTGCGACGGAACAAGTGATTCGCCAATCTTGTGGCTGCAAAGTGGCATAAGGAATACTTCATAAAAGCCAAGTCCAGAGCAAGTCACCGCTCTTGAGCGTTAGATCTGTTGGAACATTTCCAATTACAATCGTTGACTCACCCTCGACATCTAGATCGAAGAAATTGTCCGTCAGCGTGGCTCCCGCGGGCGGCTCCAGCAGCGCGAGATTCTTGACGAAACGATCGGACTTGATCTGCACTTGCCACGTTTGCGCCTCGACTTGTTTGAGTCGACAATCGAGATGCGGCGTTTCCAATTTAAGCTGTTTGAAGCGGCAAAAGAAATGGCGATTCTCTGCTAAGATGCGCCCCTCCTCCCGCAGCCGCGCGCGGAGGTATTGCCGGTGTGGGTCGATCTTCACAAGTTCGTCAAAAGCCGGAGCCGCCAACCGCAAAGAAATGTTCGCCGGAATCCGCATGTGCTCGCGACGCGCCCAGGCAACTTCACCGAAAAAGTCAAGAACCTCAATCTCGAACTCTGCTTCGACAGTGGAGAGCGTATCGTTCGTCGCCCAAATTTCAACAAACTTGCCGGCAGGTTTGAAGCTCACCAGCAACGGCGCGAAGAAACGGCGGCTGTACCAATACGCGGCTTTGGGTTGCAATTCGCTATCGATCACCGCCCAACTCGACACCGGCCAGCAATCATTCAGTTGCCAATACAGCGCGCCGGCGGTGTGAAATTTCTCGCGGCGCCAATGCTCGACCATGGTTTTTAGCGCTTCGGCTTGAACAAGTTGTGTTTTGAAAACGAAATCTTCAAAACCATGCGCCATTTTAACGTGGCCGGCAAGAAAACGATAAAGCCGTTCCGCGCCTTCCACCTGCTTGTTGTGATGCTCGAATACTGCGCTTTGCGGCCACAGATCTGCGGGCGCGAGGAATTTTTTCCATGTTGACAATGTCGCCGGCGCTTGAAAACCAAACTCCGAAAGAAAACGGCCGCGATCTTTGCTCACCGCCGCCGGATCAACCCAGTTGCTCCAAATATTCCATTGGTGGCGATCGCCTTCCCGTTCTGAATTGGGATCATCACCGCCGAAAGGCGAGCTTTGCCAATATGGCCGCGCCGGATCATGCTCGGCGCAAATCTTCGGAATGATTTTTTCGAAGAGAGAAACGCCCGGCATCTCACGATACGAGCGCCGCGTTTCCATGTTCCAGATCCATTCGTTCTCGTTATTGCCGCACCACAAGACGATGCAAGGATGGTTGCGCAGTTGCTTGACAACCGTCGCGACTTCGTGCCGCACATTCTCGGCAAATTCCGGATAGTCCGGATAACCACCGCAGGCAAACATGAAATCTTGCCACACCAAAATGCCCAGCTCATCGCAGAGATCATAAAAGATTTTCTGCTCATAAATGCCGCCGCCCCAAATACGCAGCATGTTCATGTGGGCCTCGCGGGCCATACCCAGCAACGTGCGGTACTTCTCATTTGACATACGCGGTATAAACGAATCCGAGGGAATCCAATTTGCGCCCTTGCAAAAGACGGGTACGTTATTGAGACGAAACAGAAAAGATTCACCGCCGGCATCCGGTCCGCGCACCAGCTCGAGCCGGCGGATGCCAAAGCGCGTCGTCTGCTCATCCACAATTTCGCCGTCGACGCGAGCGCGCACTTCTAATTCATACAATGGTTGCTCGCCAAAACCAGTTGGCCACCATAAATGCGGCTGGTCGATTAAAAAATCCACGGCAAGATTTGTTTCAGAGGTGCTGACCTGTTTGCTTGCGTGAAAATCCGGACCAGAAATTTCGACAACAAATTTCGCCGTCCCCGCCGTGAATTTTTCAACGGTGATTTTTGCAAGGACGCGGGCACGCTGCAAATCGTCATCAAGCTGCGCTTCCGCAAAAAGGTTTTCGATGCGCAAATACCGGTGACCTTCGAGCTGTATCGGCCGCCACACGCCGCTGGTCGCCAGTTTCGGGCCCCAATCCCAACTGAAAGAGTATTGCGCTTTGCGGGCATAAACCCGATAACTCTCCAATGCCACTGGCAGCTTGCCATAACGTGTTTCCAATTCTTGCGCCCGCTGCATGGGCGAATCAAAACGAATTTCGATTTCATTCTCACCGGCCCGCAGCAACGGTTTCACTTCAACCCGATGCGGAATAAACATGTTGTCGGTTTCAGCCACTTGCCGGCCGTTGAGGAAAATGGCCGCGAACGTATCAAGTCCCTCTGCCACAAGCTGAATGGCGGTGTTCGACAAAAATTCCACCGGCACGTGAAAAGTGCGCCGATAACGCCAGCCGATTTCCGCGACCCATTGCACTTGCCATTCGTTGTCGCGATGAAATGGATCAGGAATTTTTTCCGCGGCCAGCAAATCCGTGTGCACCGTGCCCGGCACGCTCGCCGGCAGCCACTCGTCTTTCTGGAAAAGTCCATCGGGCAATTGGCTGATTCGCGGCGAATGCCAATCCGGTTGAAATTCCCAAGCGCCGTTCAGATCGATGATGTTCATTTTATTAAATCTC
>JABWAN010000725.1 GCA_013361015.1 Candidatus Zhuqueibacterota bacterium
TCGGGCCAAGGCCAAACTGCGCCACACGAATTTTCATAAAACCTTTCCTGTTTGGTAATGAGATTTGTGAGTGCATAGACTTGGCGCGCAAAATAATGAACATGGCAGGGAAATGCAAGGAGTGGCGCTCCCCTGTTTGCTGCGCCGTAGGTGTTGCTCATGCTAAATTTTGTCCGGTGAAGAGCAGCAAGAGCTTACACGCCTTGCCAAAACTTCACGCGCGGCTCAGCATCTGCACTTCCATCGGCTGCAAATGCACGCGCAGTACGCGGCTCGGGCCGCGGGTGATTGCGCCGTTGACTTCGCGCACTTCCACTTGATCGTACTCCTTTTCAACCATCGGCTCGGGCGCTGTGGGCGCAGCTTTGTTCGAATACAGAACGCGAAACGTCGCGCCCGGCAAATTGCGGCCGTAATCCACGATCACCTCGCCGTGCCATTCATAAGAGGGATTCGTGTTTGCAATGACCACGATTTCTTGATCGCTCAACATACGCGAAAAGGCGAGCACGCCTGCGGGAAAAGTTGAAGTGCCGAAGTGAAAGCCGTCACCGGAGATCGGACGAAAATATTGCCGGCCATAACGCAACGCCGGGTTCGCCGCACGTACCGCTGCGATTTGTTGAATGGCGCGATAAAACCCATGCTCACGATCAAACGCATTGGGCTTGCCCCACAAGGCTTCGCGTACTGCTTCGAGCGTACGGCCACTGCCGGTAAGAGCTTGTTCCGTGCCGTAATACAAACACGGAATGCCTTGCAGCGCGAACAGGCATCCCACCGCGAGACTGAGTTGGTCGTTGTATCGCCCAGGGTCCTCCGAAGGTTCGTAGTGAAAGCGATGATGCTGATCGTGGTTATCAAGAAAAGTGACGAAGAACTTGCTGGCCTCGCCTTGTGAGCTAATCATGCCGCGTTGCACCTCTTTGCGATACTCGAACATGTTGATCACTTCCGACGGCGCGAGCCGGCCTTTTGCCACTTCGGGCAATTTATAAAAGAGCGGAAAATCTAGCGCGGCATCGGCGCCGATAAGATCGCTGGCTTCCATGGCATTGCGGCCGATGTAGCGTGCGATCTTATTCTCGTCGTCATAAATCTCACCGAAGGTGAAGAACTCCTTTTTGCCAATACTGAACGCGAACTCGCGCATCGCGTTGGCAAACGTACGCGCAAACTCCGGCTCGATATATTTGAGTGTGTCGATACGAAAGCCGTCGGCGTCGTATTTGGCCATGAGATATTGATGCGCGCGAATCAAAAGCTCGCGCACGGGATAGTGCACGCCATAAGCCGGCGTGAAAGTTTGAAAGCCGGTGTGCAGTTCTTTGAGCGAAGCGAAATCGCCGCCCGCTTCATCGCCTTCGCCCTGCCTGCGAAAATAGGCGTTGTGTCGCAACTCAATCGGCCAAATGCCGGCATCGGGATGCGCATTGGCGTGCTCGGCTTCGGTCCACTCCGCGCGGCCATTGCCAAGCTCATCGCGCCAGCGAATGGAATAAGGATAATTGCGCCAGGCCGCGGTGGCGCCGTGCTCCGCATATTCGAACACGTCGCCCACGTGATTCAGCACGATGTCGAAGATTACATAGATGCCGCGGCCATGCGCTTCATCTACCAAGCTGCGCAACTCTTCTTCGACGAGACGCGGATTGGCGCGCGCAGCTTGCGGATCGGAGGCCCAGCGCGGATCGATCTGTAAAAAATCTTGAATGCCATAGCCGTGATAGGAAAACGGATTGTATTGACAATTTTTAAGCACGGGCGAAAGCCAGAGCGCGCCGACGCCGAGTTGCGCGAGATAATCAAGCTGGGCGCGCACGCCGGCGAAATTGCCGCCTTGAAATTTTGCGTGCTCGCCGTTCCACGGCGCAGCAGCCGGCGGCGCGTTCGGGTTGTTGAAACGATCGACCAGCAAAAAATAAATCCACTGGTCGCGCCAATCTTCCGGCGAAGGAAATGGTCGCGGAATCTCGACAACTTTATCTCCAACCTGCACGCGCGTGGTCGAAGGCGTGCGCATTTGATTGAAGACTTGTTGAATTTCATCGCTCCAAATCGAGGTGGGCATAAACGCTCCCTTTGAACATGAGATAATTACCCCGCCCGCTAAAATGTCATTCTGGAAGAATCCTTTTCAGCACTGGAAAAGTCTTCTGGGCATTGGCAGTGTGCATGTTGCTTAAAAAGATTCCTGCGGAATGACAGACGAGGTTGGGCGGGCCGCAAAAATATGTGAGAGTGGCGTATTCTACTTTCTCGTTCCGTCTTTGGCATTGCGCAGCCGTGCGATCTCATACGCTGCAACCCCGAAGGCCACCGCGACGTTGAGCGATTGCTTGCGGCCGTGCATCGGCAACGATACGATCAGATCACACTCCGCGAGAGTTTCGGGCGCGATGCCTTCGAATTCGTGACCGACAATCAATGCAAGCGGGAATTCATAGCGCGCCTCGCGAAAATCCGCGCTGCGCTCCGCGCGTTCCAATGCGAGGAGTTGATATCCTTCAGCGCGAAGATGTTGCAGGGCTTCGCGCGTTGTCGCGAAATATTCCCACGCCACGGTTTCTTCCGCGCCCAATGCGGCTTTGCGAATTTCCGCACGCGGCGGCGTGCCGGTCATGCCGCAGAGATAGAGTTTTTCCACGCCCGCGCCGTCCGCGGTTCGAAAGATCGAACCGACATTGTGCAAGCTGCGGATGTTGTCGAGCACCGCGACGAATTGAGGAGGCATATTTTTCTCGCGAATTACCCTAATCCGGACGAGCCGGGACCAAAAAAATCAGGCCACGGAATCACACGGAAAAGCACAGAATTTATTCGCTGACAAAAATAAGTTTCTTCCCGTGTGTTTCCGCGAAATTCCGTGCAATTCTGTGGCTGAAATCTTTGCCTTTGCTTTTCTGAATTGGCTCTTTGCCGCTATTGCACGCGCAGCGATTTCACGAACGCATCAAAGCTCGGGCGCCAATGTGTAATCGTCGCTTCCGGGCCGGTGGCTTTGAAGAACCACGGGCCGTTGGCGGTTTCCACAATCGCGGCGAGCATGGCGTAGTTCGGCTTTTCTTCCACCGGGCCGCTCATCATCATGGGTGATTGCGATTTGAGATATGTGCCGGTGACGTGCGTTACGGTTACTACAAGACCGTTCGCATCAACTTTCTCGGTGTGTGCGCGCTGCGCCGTAGCGCTGCCGTCGGCTTGTTTGAATTGGCCGTACCAACGATCCAAATTGGCTTGCACCGAACCGCCCGTGCCGGGGAAGAAGAACACGGCCAGTTCCGCATCTTCATTGCCCTCCGCGCCGGGCCAACGAAATTCCGCTTTGCGCATGGAGCTGCTCGGCGGTTGCACAACCCAGTCCGCAGGCGCGGTGTAAATCACTTCGCCGGCGGGCAACGTTTGCGGAGCCGAGTTTGTCGCTTGGGAGCTGGGTTGTTGTTCTTCTTTCTTTGATTGACAAGCGGCAATAAACAGCAACACCGCCGCCATTGCAAAAAATCGTGAACGCGTCATTCTTCACTCCTTGTGAAAATGGGTGTGGGGTGTCAGAAAAATATTCAAAATCGCACTCAAAGATAGAACATGAAACGGTGCAATAGCTTGGGCGATAACTACATGTCACGCCTCGTAGCGGGCAAATACAATTTCTGAACTCATCCCCTAAATCCCCTCCTCTTAAAAAGAGAAGGGGACTTGCAAAGCGTCGAATCTGCGTCTCCCCCTTCTCTTCTTAAGAGAAGGAGGCTGGGGGGATGAGTTCAAAGTGCGCCAATATATAAACAAC
>JABWAN010000726.1 GCA_013361015.1 Candidatus Zhuqueibacterota bacterium
ATCGCCGGCTTTTGCGCAACGGTGTGAAACGCGCGAGGCAAAGGCTGGCAGGTTTGTGCCGCGCATACCAAGCGGGCGTGATGCACTGGCCAAAAATCAAAGCTTCATTGCAATCGTGGCTGGGGCACGCGTGCCACGGAGATACGTGGCGTTTGTGTCAGGTGTTGTTCGAACGTTATGTCTTCACAAAGAGCGTGAAAAAAGCTCCCGGCTCAATGCACTAGTACCCATCTTCGGAGGAATCCTCATGCCAAGTTTTCAGTCTGTACAACTCAATCTGCTCAAAGTTACTTTCCTCATTGCTGGTTTCGCAATCCTAGCAAACAACTCGACCGTGTTTTCCCAACTCGCTCCGCCCGTTGCCGCGAAGAAGCCCAAAACCGACATCATTCATGGCGACGTGCGCGTGGACGATTACTTTTGGCTGCGTGAGAAAAGCAATCCCGAGGTCGTCAATTATCTCAAAGCCGAAAATGCTTACGCCGAACAAATGCTCGCGGAAACCAAACCTCTGCAAGAGCAGCTTTACAAAGAAATGCTCGGCCGCATCAAAGAGACCGATCTCTCCGTGCCCTATCGTTACGGCGACTATTACTACTATTCGCGCACAGAGCAAGGCAAGCAATACGCCATTCAATGCCGCAAGAAAGGCGCACTCGAAGCCGTTGAGGAAGTCACGCTCGATCTCAATAAAATGGCGGAGGGCAAAACCTTCATGAGCCTCGGCGCTTATGAGGTGAGCGACGACGGCAACCTGCTCGCATTCTCCACGGACTCCACCGGCTTTCGCGTGTACAATCTGCAAATCAAAAATCTGCGCACCGGCGAAATGCTCTCCGATCATGCGGAAGACGTTGGCTCCGTGTTCTGGGCCGCGGATAACAAGACGCTCTTTTACACCACGAAAGACGCGGCGAAACGCTCATATCGTCTCTATCGTCACGTGCTCGGCTCCGACAGATACGATTTACTCTATGAAGAAAAAGACGAGCGCTTCAACGTCTATGGCGGACGCACGCGCAGCAAAGCATATCTCCTCGCTTACACCAGCAGCCTCACGACCACCGAAGCGCGCTTCCTGCCCGCGAACACGCCGATGAGTGAATGGCAATTGCTGGCGCCGCGCAAGCAGGAGCGCGAGTTCGATATCGATCATCACGGCGAGCAATTTTATATTCGTGTGAATGACACGGGCAAAAATTTCCGTCTCGTCTCCGCGCCGGTGAGCGATCCGAGCGAACAGAATTGGAAAGAGCTCGTGCCGCAACGCGAGGAGGTGATGCTCGAAGGCCTCGATTGCTTCGCGAATCACTATGTGCTTTACGAACGCAAGAACGGCTTGCAGCAAATCGGTATTACGGATTTTACAACCGGCGCGAGCCATTATATCGAGTTCCCCGAGCCGGTTTACACCGCGTTTGCTTCTACGAATCGTGAGTGGAATACGAACCTATTGCGCTACAACTATCAATCACTGGTCACGCCCGGTTCGATTTACGATTATGAAGTGAGCACGCGCAAGAGCATCTTGCTCAAACAAAACGAAGTGCTCGGCGGCTACGAACCCACGCAATACCGTTCCGAGCGCATTTATGCCACGGCCAAAGACGGCACGCGCATTCCGATTTCGCTCGTGTACAAGAAAGGTTTCAAGCAAGACGGCAGTGCGCCGCTGCTGTTTAGTGCTTATGGTTCATACGGCGCGCCGGCATTCGTGAACTTCTCTTCGAATCGCTTGAGCTTGTTGGATCGCGGCTTTGTTGTGGCCATCGGCCATATTCGCGGCGGCGGCGATTTGGGCAAGGCGTGGCACGAGCAAGGCCGCATGCTCACGAAGATGAACACGTTCACGGACTTCATCGCATGCGCGGAGCATTTGATCGCGCAGAAATATACGGCGAAGGATCGTTTGATCATTGAAGGCGGCAGCGCCGGCGGCTTGCTCATGGGCGCGGTCACGAATCTGCGTCCCGATTTATTCAAAGCCGTGCTCTCGCACGTGCCGTTTGTGGATGTGATCAACACCATGCTCGATGAATCGTTGCCGCTTACCGTTGCCGAGTTCGAAGAGTGGGGCAATCCCAAGAAGAAAGAGGAGTATGATTACATCAAACAATATTGCCCGTACACGAATCTCGCAGCGAAGAATTATCCCACGATGTTGGTGAAGACTTCGTTCAACGACAGTCAGGTGATGTATTGGGAACCGGCGAAGTACGTTGCCAAAATGCGCGCGCTGAAGACCGATCAAAACCCATTGCTTTTCGTGATCAACATGGGCGCAGGCCACGGCGGCGCTTCGGGACGTTACGACCGCCTGCGCGAGATTGCGTTGGACTATGCGTTCATGCTGCAACAGGTGGGCATGGGCGTGAATGTCGCGCCGTGAGGCGAGGTGTGACGAGTGAAGGCGGAAGGGCGAAAGGCGACAGGTGCTTTTTGCCCTTCATCCTTCTATATTGCTTGACGCAGTGGGATAATCGGCGAGGTAAATGTCCAGATAGTCTCGTAACCACGTAATGAAATCCACGACGCTCATCTCATCGGTAAGCCGCATCTCTTTGCGGTCAAACGTATGCAAGTGCGGAACCCGCTCTCTGAAATGCTTCTTCCAATTTCGTTTGCCGTATTTCAAAATCTGCGCGCGCCTGTCTTCAGAGTTATCGAAACCAACGATTACCGTGTCTCCGCGCAGCAAGTAGAAACTATAGTTGCGACCTTGATTATCGACTATCTCCGTTATCTTGACGCGAAAATTTCGATAGCGGCATTCGGCGCGCAACAGAAACAGCGCTTCCGTTGCTCTGCGTTGAATAATGTGAACTTCTTCGAAAGCGCCTTCGAGCAGCTCGATTAGCTCGCCAAGATTTTTTTCATCTCGTCGTTCCACTTCTCCAACTCGCGGTGGAAGGCGCCCCAGGTCATGAAGTCGTCTTCGTAGGTGGGATGTTCTTTTTCCAATTGCAGAATGAATGCCGGCTCTTTGCCGTTGCGGCTCGTGATTCTGCCATAGAACTCCTCATACGAGCAGCCAAACTTCGCTTCGTGCTTTTTGATTTCAGCCTTGCACTCTTCGATATATTTTAGAATCTTGGTGACGAGGTAGGATTCGATGGCGTAATTCGCCAACTCGACCGGATTGCCGAAATTACGCAGCAGGTTGTGATATTGCGGCTTGATTGCAATTATTGCCTCCTCCGCGTGTGGAGATTTTGCACTCAAAGTCGAGGCCGTTGTGCTCGCGTGGATTGAAGTCATGAGTATTCACCTCTCTTGAAATTGAATTCGGCTCGAATCTAAAACCGAACCGCTTCAATAGCAACACTGAACTTTGTCCCAAGCCGCTCTGCTACGGCTTGGCCGTAGCATGATCATTCTCGTTTGAGACCGCCATGAAACAAGCCAATCCCGCGCCGAATAAAAGTGCAAAGCAAAAGTCATACGGCGCTCAACGCGCGCTCCGACGCGCGGCTTTCCCCACCTCGCGCACGTTCTATTTTCGATATTCGTTTTCGCTGTTCTCACGTTCTTCGCCCACCGCCAAGCCCCGCGCCCCGATCCTTTCCAACCCGCGCAAACTTTGAGCTGGGATTGGTGGCAATATCCCATCGAACGCAACGCGTTCAAACGTCTGCCGGTGATCACTTCGGATTTGAACGACGTCTTTGCTCTACCAATTCGGAAAAAGTGTGGGCCGTGGGAGATGAGGGGATGATCGTGCATAGCGAAGATGGCGGAGAGACGCAAGGCCGGCAAGAGATGAATTGGGAGGCGTTGGCGGTTA
>JABWAN010000727.1 GCA_013361015.1 Candidatus Zhuqueibacterota bacterium
TGGTAAGCCTAAACGCGTACGATCAGTTTTTGTTGTGTTCTTTGTGTCTTCAAAAGAATGGAGTATAGTCGGCCGACTGTCCCGCATGTTCAAACTCAATGCTCTTCAACTTTATCTACAAGGAATGAGACTATGCGAGCAGTCAAATCTTTCTTCGCGATTTTGGCGCTTCTGGCGCTGTTGGCGTGTTCAGCTTCTTCACCGAATGCACCGGAGGTTGAACCCTTAGAAATCAATTCGACGAACACCACCGTTGATGATTGCACTAGCTGTCCTCCTCCTCCTCCGGTTGGCGGCGGCTGGTATTGAGATTCAACGTGATGGATGGTGCGAAACCTTTGAATTTGTTTTTCGCGCTACGAATGTCACCGAAGCTGGCAAAGATACCCTCTTTGCCAGCTTCATTCCTTAACGATTTGCAACCGACGCCGAGAATAGAAGAATGCCACGGCCGTCAGTGCAATAATGATCGTGATAAGAATTATTCGATAACTTAGTGGCATCCCTGCTTTCGGCATTTCGACCTGCCAATCGTTGCCGTAATAGTTGAACGCGGCCCAATCCAATACGGTGAAGCGCGTATCTGCCAGCATTTTTAACTTGGCGCTTTGCAGCGCGGTGTTGGTGCTCTTGCCGCGCAACAATTCTTCATAATAGGATTTGAAGAACTCCGCCGTGGCGTGGTCATCAACTTTCCACAAGCTGGCGATTACACTAGGGGTGCCGGCGGCGCGAAAAGCCTGCACAAATCCTTCAAAGCCTTCTCCATTGAAAAATGTTCCGCGCGCTGTTTCGCAACCGCTCAAAATTGCCAACTTGGTCATGAGCTGCATTTGGAAAATCTCAAATGCATAGGCACGTTCCGGGCTGGTGGCGTGGGGGGGAATGGCGAGGATGAATTCGTTGAAAAGCGGCTCACTCGGACGGCCAACTGAGTGGCTGGCAAAATGCAGCCAGTCGCTCGTTTGCAGCGCGGGAAAGAAGAGCATTTTGCTGGCCTGCTCACCGGTGAGAAGGCGGCCGACGCGAACGATTTTTTGCACGGCTTCCAATTCCTTTCGTCCCACCGGCGGAAAGATGCCTTCATCTCTATGCAGCGAAAGCGCCGGCGGTGTTGCTATCGGCAATGCCGGATCTGCCAACATCAGGAGAGATTGCACACGCCAGAGCGGCTGCGCCTCTTGCTGCAACGAAGCGAAAGTGATGCCGTTGCGAATCACAAAACGCTGAACCAGGAATTCCGTGGGCTGTGCTGGCGCGGTCATTACCAAGAGATCAAAGGGCAAAGCATGCAACACATCATCCGGTACGATCGCAAGACGTGTTGCTTCGCGACCTTTGATCCAATCGGCCAAGAGTAACTGATAGGCCTCATACGCGGCAGCCGTATCCAGCTTGGCGTGGTAACTACTGTCCTTGGGATCATGCGTCGGTGTGAGCAGTGTGTTAATGCGGGTGAGCAGCTCCTTCAAACGCGCATGTCCGACTGCTATCTCTCTGGTCGCGAACGTGTCTCCGTCCAGAAAGAATACGAGCGAGTGCGCGGGCCCGACAAAAAATTTAATCGCGAGTTCGTTGCGTTCGCGCAGCATGCGCTGGAATTCGTCGAGATGAAAATCGGCAGGGCTCATGGTCTGCGCCGGGAGCGCTGGGAGCATGTGCGTCAGTATCGCCGATCGTTGCTGGCTGAGGCTCCGGATTTGTCCTTCCAGCGTCAAAGCTTCCGCGGGCGAGCGCACAGCCGCTTGCTGAAGACGAAGGGCGAGCAACAAGGAATCCGCGCTCGTGAGCCGTTGCCGTTCGTTCTCATCGACTTCTGCGTTGCGCAGCAAGCGCGCCTGCCATTGTTTGCGGCGGACCACCAGGTCGTGGGCGTTTTCGGTAATGGCCAGAGCTTTTTCTTTTTCACCGATGCGCAGATAGGCCCGGCTGAGACCGAAATAAATGGCACGTTCCTCCGCGGATAATGCCGACAGGCTGCCGGGACTGAGCATGTGAGTTTGCGAAGCAATCATGTCAGCGGTGGCACTATAAATAGCGATCGCGCGGAGCAAATCATTCTGCTGCACGTAGGTTTCGGCCAAGCGCGCCATGATCTGCAAATAATTATTGTAAGGCGGTGTTTCAGCGAGTTCGCCGATAAGCTGTGTAAGAAGTTGTTGCGCCGCGGCAACTGCCCCGCTCCGCATATAAACTTCGGCAAGCAGGACGTTCGCATCCAGCCACGATAACTTCTTCCCGTTCTTGTGTGCGGAAACTATCGTCTCGCGCAATTGGGTTTGCGCCTCCTGCAGCTTACCGGTATGCAGCAAAACCGCGCTTTTGCTAATCTGCAAATCCAAAAGCTGGGCTACGTTTCCGCTTTCCGACGCCAGCGCAATCCCCGCGATGATACTGGGCCAGGCTTCATGATATCTTTCCAAAGCGACCAGAACTCTGGCCATACCCAAAAGGAATGGTATGCGATGCAACAAGGTCCCGCGTTGGCGCGCGGTCTCTTCCAATTGGCGCAGATGCAACAACGCTTGTTCATAACGGCCGGCCTCGGTATCGATCACAGCAATAATCGAAAGCATGTCCACACTATAGGCCTTTAGCCCAATGGAATCCGCCACCGCCGCGGTTTTCAACGTGTTTTCGACGGCTTCTTCCCATTTGCCGATGACGCGATTCAAATCCATCAATTGATAATAGGTGCGCAACAGGGTGTTGCCTTCGGCAAATCGTATGGCCTGCTCGCGCACTGAAATTAAAAGATCGCGTGCCTTGAGCCATTGTTGCTCTTCAATCAAAATCCGGCTCGCCGTCAATTCCAAACGGCAGAAAAAAATTTGATTGCCGATTTGCTTGGCAAGATCCGTGGCTTGCTGCAATGCGGATTTGGCTTCTGCAATTTCACCCAAAATGAATTTAGTTTCCGCAATGCCATGCCACATGCGCGCGCGACCTTCCTCGTCCGCAATGGTTTCACAGTACTGCAGCCCTTCCTGATACTTTGTCAAAGCTTCATGGTTTTTCCCTAAATAGCACAAATTTGCCCCCAAAGCGGAGTATACGCGCCAATGCTTGTGCCCCTCGTTCAAAAGCCGGCTCAACATCGCGCACGTGATTTCCGTTTGCCGGGCGAAAGAATGCCACACTGCGAGCGCAAATCGATAGCGCCAGTTATCGGGATAGAGAGCCGCGAGCCTGGTAAGAAACTGTAGTGCCATTGCACTGGTATCCATCTCAAAGCTTTTGATGACGAAAAGCTCGTAGGGCCGCATGGCTTGGCAACGTTGTTCCAGGGCTTGCCTGAGATATTGCAGGCTTTCATCATTCTTGTGCTCGTGATGTCGTATCGTCGCCAGCGCGCCAAGGGCGTCGCCCTGAAACTTGCCGGAAGAGTACAACGAATCAAAAAATGCGAAGCCTTGCGTGCAACGGTTTTGATAAACAAAATCCAAAGCGCCGGTTTCAAAAAAGGCGGGATAAATTTCGGGTTGTTGAAAAGCAGTCTGTATGAGGGAAGCAGTGAGCTGGTCTTGCTGTTGCCCCATGGCATGAAGGAGAGCGCGATACTCGGCGGGAGTTGTTTCGGCAAGTTGTTCGGCGCCGACAACACGGCCGGATAATAGACAAAATAAAAAGACTTTGACTCCAATGCCCAGCATCAAGCGCTGTACCTCAAAATCTTTTTTGACCAGGCGCATAAGCATTCTCGACCGGCATTTGCTGTGGGCCAATTAGTATCTCGATTTCTCACGCATAAAATCTCAATACCCGCTTGTCCATAGATTC
>JABWAN010000728.1 GCA_013361015.1 Candidatus Zhuqueibacterota bacterium
CGTAATGACTTCGCCTTCTTCCACGCCCAGTCGATCCATCACCGAAGCAATGCGGTCCGAACCGAAGAGCCGCATGAGATCATCTTCGAGCGAGAGATAAAAACGCGACGAGCCCGGATCGCCTTGCCGGCCCGAACGACCGCGCAATTGCCGGTCGATGCGCCGCGCTTCGTGGCGTTCCGTGCCGATGATGTGCAAGCCGCACGGCGCATGCTCGCGGCATTTGTACTCGTCGAGGTACGGGCAAAGCGGCTGGGAGCTTTTAGAATTGTGCACCAGCGCGCATTGATGGCCTTCCGGGGCGTACACGACGCCTTTGCCGAGCTTGATGTCCGTGCCGCGGCCGGCCATGTTTGTCGCAATCGTCACCGCGCCCGGCTGGCCTGCGTTCGAAACGATCTCCGCTTCTTGCTGATGGTATTTCGCGTTCAGCACTTGGTGGGCAATGCCTTTGCGTTTCAACATGCGCGAGAGCGTTTCCGAAACTTCCACGCTGATCGTGCCCACGAGCACCGGACGTTTCTTTTCATGCATCGCCGCGATTTCGTCGATCACCGCATTGTACTTCTCGCGGCGCGTGCGAAAAATTTGATCCTCATGATCCATGCGCCGGGCGGGCTCATTGGTGGGGACGACCACGCAGTCGAGCTTATAGATCTCCCAAAACTCCGCGGCCTCGGTCTCTGCGGTGCCGGTCATGCCCGCGAGCTTGTAATACATGCGAAAATAATTTTGCAGCGTGATGGTCGCGAGCGTTTGTGTTTCGCCTTCGACCTTGACGTTCTCTTTCGCTTCCAACGCTTGATGCAAGCCGTCGGAATAGCGCCGGCCCGGCATCAGGCGCCCGGTGAACTCATCTACGATGAGCACTTTGCCATTGTCAACCACGTATTCGACGTCGCGCTCATACAAAGAATAGGCGCGCAGCAATTGTGAAATGCTGTGGACGCGGTCGCTCTTTTCGGAATACTCTTTCGTAATCTTTTCTTTGAGCGCTTCTTTCTCGCTCACACTCAAGTCGGTGTCGCTGTTGATCTCGTGAATCTTTTCGCCGATATCGGGCAACGTGAACATTTCGGGATCATTGGGCGAGAGGTACTCGCGGCCTTTTTCGGTGAGATCGATGGTGTGATGCTTTTCGTCGATAGCGTAGTACAGCTCTTCATCAAGCTCGTGTATTTTTTTATCACGCAGATAATCGCTTTCAACCTGGCGAATGAGCTTTTTGACGCCGACTTCCTGCAGCGCTTTGATAAAACGCTTATTCTTCGGCGCGCCGCGTTCCGCTTTCAGAAATTTGATGCCCGCCTCGTATTCTTGCTTGCTTTCCATTTCTTTCTCGGCTTCCGCCACGAGCTGGCTCACGAGCTGGCCTTGCGCCTGCACCAGCCGCTCCACGCGCGGTTTCATCGCCGCATACTGCTCAATGTTTTGCTCGACCGGTCCGGAAATGATGAGCGGTGTGCGCGCTTCATCTACAAGCACGGAGTCGACTTCATCGATGATGGCGAAGTAGTGGCCGCGCTGCACTTGATCTTCCAAGCGCACGGCCATGTTATCGCGCAAATAATCGAAGCCGAATTCGTTGTTCGTGCCGTAGGTGATGTCAGCGCCATATGCCTCGCGGCGCTGTGCGGGATTCATATCGTTGGTGATGAACGCCGGCCGCAAGCCGAGGAATTTGAAAATCTCGCCCATCCATTCGCAATCGCGGCGTGCGAGATAGTCATTCACGGTAACGAGATGCACGCCCTTGCCCGCGAGCGCATTCAAATACAGCGGCATAGTGGCGACCAGCGTCTTGCCTTCGCCCGTGGCCATTTCGGAAATCTTGCCTTCATGGAGCACGATGCCGCCGATGAGTTGCACGTCGAATGGAACCATGTTCCATTCGATTTCATGCCCAACTACGTCCCAGCGCTTGCCGCAGAGCCGGCGGCAAGTTTCTTTCACGAGCGCATATGCGGTGGGCAGGCTTTCGTCAAGCACTTGCCGGATGATCTCGCGCTCTTCATCTTCGAGATCGGCAAGCTGCGTGCGCAGGTCTTCATTTGACGCCGCCGCGCGGTCGGTCTGTACTGCCGCGCCGTTGCCGGATTCAAGCTGTTCCTCGCCGCGCAGCTGCGCATTCAACTGCATAATTTCGGCGGTGACTTCGCGGGTCGCTTCCCTAATTTTTTCGCGTATCTCATTTGATTTCGCCCGCAACTCGTCATCACTGAGAGCAGGCAGGGTTGCATAGATGTTATTGATTTCGTCTACGATCGGGCGAATGCGTTTAATGTCGCGATCGTGCTTGCTCCCAAAGAGCTTGGTTAAGAGACTCATAAAGCTGCTAGATCCTCAATCCATGATTCGTAAAAAAATCCATCGTACTGATGGAGGGTTTTATTCGCTATGATGTTTTGCGAGCACGCAGGGTTGCGTAACGTCTCCTCCATCCGTTATTCTGGAAGAGCCGGTTCTTTTACTGGATACGCCTTTCAAAACAGGGAGGTATCGAGCACGAGGAAAGTTTCTTACAGAATGCCAGAAAAGGGTAGGCGATGTGATCGCCAATCACTCCTCCCGCCGGCCCTCGCTCAACCCGCGCCCTTGCTTGCGCAACTTGCCAGTCAGCTTAAAATCCGCCAAGATTGCGTCGAGAATACCGTTTACGAAGCGGCCGCTTTTTTCCGTGCTGAATTTTTTCGCAATCTCGATGGCCTCGTCAATCGAAACTTTCGGCGGAATATCATCGAAATCCAAAAACTCGCAAATTGCCAGACGCAAGATCAGTTTGTCCATAATGGCAATGCGCGTGAACTCCCAATTTACCGCCTTTTGTTTGATCAGCTCGTCGAAATGTTTGGTCGAGGCGATGGTGCGCTTGAACAACTCCTCCGCGAACCCGTGAATGTGCTCCGCTTCCGGATGCCGCCGGATGACTTGCGCGATGATGGCGTCAGGCGCGTTGCCCGACAATTCATATGCATAGCAGGCTTGCAATGCCAGCTCGCGTGCGCGTCTACGATCACTGAGTGGTGACATAATTTGTTACACCAAATGCTGAAAGAACTTTTCTACCCTGACCACGTGCAAATGAAAAATGCCCTAAAGCAGGCAGCGGCGCAATATAAAGAAAGTCGGCATTATGATACAAACGCAATTTCAGCGGAAAATATTTCGCGCAATAACCAGCTTTTGAATCTCCGAAGTGCCTTCGTAGATTTCGGTGATCTTCGCGTCGCGCATAAAGCGTTCGACCGGGTAATCTTTCAAATAACCCGCGCCGCCGAAAATCTGCACGGCTTTCACGCCACAATCTACGGCCACCCGGGAGGCAAAGAGCTTCGCTTGCGCTGATTCTACGGAGAAATTTTGATGGGCGTCTTTCAGTGCCGCGGCACGATACACGAGTAACCGCGCGGCCTCGATTTCCGTGTTCATATCCGCGAGCATAAATTGGATCGCCTGAAAATCGCCGATAGGCTGATTGAATTGCTCGCGTTCCTTTGCGTATCTTACGGCGTGCTCAAATGCGCCTTGGGCAATGCCGACTGCTTGCGCGGCAATGCCGATGCGGCCCTTATCCAAAATCGCCATCGCGACATTGAAGCCCTTGCCTTCTTGATGCAACAAGTTCTCTGCCGGCACCTGCACATTGTCGAAATTGAGCATCACCGTGTCGCTGCTGCGAATGCCGAGTTTTTTTTCCTTTTTGCCAACGGCAACGCCGGAGCGCTTTTTTTCCACGATGAAAGCCACGACACCCTTGTGCCCAGCGTTCTTG
>JABWAN010000729.1 GCA_013361015.1 Candidatus Zhuqueibacterota bacterium
AGTCCAAGTCGCGCCGTTGTCCGACGACTCCGCGAACATAATTTCGTTGCTGTTGAAACCGGCATCATACGAGGCAAAAGCCGCGACGCCGACCTTGTTACCAAACGCTGCAATGGAATAAGCGTCAGCATCGCCGCCGCCGATCCACAATCCGTTCGTCGTGTCTGGACGATCTCCCGGAGCAGCGCCCGGCGGTTGGAACAAAAACCGGAACTCCCATGTGATGCCTTTGTCGGTCGAGCGGCCATAAACCGGAATTTGCGAACCGACATCGGTGAAAGGAACAAATGTGCTGTGCGTGACGACAATGTGCAGTACATCAGCACCGTCCGCCACTATGCGCGGCCAGGTGGGGTCGGAGCCCGTCGGAAAATTGCCGGTAATGTTTGAAGTCCAAATGCCGAAACCTTTCAATGCATCAACATTTACTTGCAAACCACCGTGCGCAACAATGACATTCTCACCCGTAGTTAAGGCGGAGAGGTTGCCCCAACCGACGCGGTTGGTTTCTACTTTCGATAAGGGCAAAGAGAAATTCGCGCCGATATCTCTGAAACTGAAAAAGGAGCCGCGATCCGGCCACGTACCGATTGCACCTTCCGAACCCGTTCGTACAACCGAGATGCTGCCATCTCCATAGTTGTGGACATGGCGCCCCATGGAGTTGTTCGTCATAAAATCATACGTCGTTTCCATCAAAACCAAACCGGGACCGACTCGGGCGGCGGCTTGCGCATTTTTGCCGACTGCGGCCGCGTTGACGGCGCCTGCATACGACGGGCCGACTGCAGGAACGCGCTTCACCTTCTTCATGCTTTTGTCGGCTGCAAAAGCACCCATGGCAACACACAAAACCAATACGGCAGTAAGCGTTTTACGCATCGTTTCTACCCTTCGAGTTAGATGAGAGGTTGAGAAGAAATGGGGATTAATAAGACCCGCCAAACCAAAAGTCTGGCGCTTCTGCGCTGCTTTTCACGGCAAGCAAGGCAGGCCTCTTTCGAATTTCGGTTCGATTCGCGAACTTGAAACAAGCGAAAATCTTGGGAGGGCTACTGAGATCTTTATGATCAAAACGGCGGGCGGCGCGCTATTCTGATTGCTATCCGTGCAGATTGTTTGCCGGTAAGCGGCGTGGAAGAACTAAAGGAGCAACAACAAGATGGGAAAGAGAACCGTGCTCTTTCCCATCTCGCCGAACCAAAAAGCTAGCAAAATACCCAAACACTCCGCGACAAATGCCGGACGCACCGTCAAATTTCGCCGAGGTCTTGCAAAATCTTTTGTGTTGCGGCTTGCGCTTCCGCAGCTTTCAGATGATACAGCGGAAAGCCAAACACCACGACGCGGAAGTCGGTGCCCAGATACTTCATTCCGACGATGCCGTCTTGATATTCTGCATTGCCGGAGAAGGTGTTGAACGCGTAGATGGGCTGCGCCGCGGGAACGTCGCTACGCACCGTGAGAAGGTCGATCGGCGAGAGGCCGTTTCTTCCCGGAATCGGATTTTTGGGATTGTCGACATTCACGTTCGGATGCCCGTTCTGGCCGGTGGCGCCGGTGAACTCAAACACGTTACCCGGCGTCTGGCGCGTGGAAGCAATTTTGAGATAGTTCCAGATGAAAAGCTGCGCTGCCGTGGAATTGGCATTGGGCGCGAAACTCGCGACCGGCGTAGTGCCCGCGATTTGGTTGATCGCACGCCATCCCACGATCCACATTTTACCGCCGACATTTAAATAATCCGTGGCAAGCTGAAGCTGGCGCTGAAGAATAGCAAACGGCGCTTCGTCGCTGGCCCAAATCACCGTGGAGTATTTGCCCATGCCGCGTTTCGGCGTGGGATTCCCTTGCGCTAAAATATCATACAACGTGAAACGCGCGCCGAGTGCAGTCAGAATCTGCGTGTAATAAGCGTCTGCGTTCGCATCGCCCGTGGCCGGCGGCCGTCCGGCAAACTGGCCGTTGCCATCGTCAATCACGAGAATGCCCTGATCTTTGGTGGGAGTGACGATTTCATAATCAAAGAGCGCAATGTCGCTCTCGATGCCGGCCAAGTCGCGATATTGCACTTCAAAAGTGTGCGCACCTGGCGTCACGTTGGTCAAGTTCAGGGAGGAAACTTCCGTGGAGTAATTCGTCCACGCGCCGCCGTCGATGCGATATCGGCTGCCGGTCGAGCGTGCGCCCGCATAGTTATAAGAAACGGACCAACTCACGGCTACCGTATTGCCGCTCGCAAACGAGAATGCGGAGCGATCTTCGTAAAAAGCTTGGGAATTGAACAACGCGGTGACTGCCGCGGTCGGTTTCACCGTTCCGGAAACAACTATTGGAAACTCAACCGGCGTGGGATCCACAGCCTGGGCCGCGTCACGAACTTGCGCAATGAATTTGTGCGCGCCTTCCGGCAATAGGCCAAAGCTGGAAGTGGTGCTGAACTCGATAACCTCCGTGTTCAGCCACTGCGACCATTGTCCATTGTCGTCGATTTTGAAGCGATAGGAATATTCCGGGCCGTTATCCGAGTCGTCAATCGGGACGATTTTGAAAACGCCGCCGCGGCCGAAAGTGGCGCCGGGCGCCGGGTTTCCTTCAATTTCAAGAGCCGTGTTCGGAGCTTGATTGGTTGCAGTAAAGCTCAACGTAGCCGGCGAGGCATCCACGGCATCTTCATTATCAACTGCAGCCACCGAGAGGCTGTGTTGCTCATCTTGATTTGCGGCAGTAAACTTAAACGTGGAGTCCGTGTTGGTCGTGAAGAAGGTCTGGCCATCCACCGTGAGGTTGAAGCCTTTAATCACACCATCGCCGTCTTCACCTTTCCAAGCAATCGTCACAAAATAGCTCGCCGTGGCGCCTTGCTTTGGGCCGGAGGTGATCTGCGTTTCCGGCGGCGTATTGCTCGTCTTTTGGGAATCAGCCGGGTCGAGAACGCTGCAACCGGCCAACGCCAAGACGCCCAAGACGGCGGTCGTGCTACGAAGACGAGGATTCAAAAATTTCAAGAATTTCATTCCATATCCTCCCGCGAGGTTGATAAGATCAAAGGAAGCCGGGCTTGCGCTACAGCGGCCTAAAACGGACGACGCTTTTGCGCACGACCAGCTTCGCTCCATTGGTTAAAATTGAAAAGACAGCGAAAACCGATGCGGCTGATTCAAGAATGAACTGGAGTCTGTGAGATCGCCCTGATCGGCGTAAGCGTAATCCACTTGCAAGGCGTTTTTCTCGCCGAAGGGTACGTTGACGCCGAATCCCAATGCAAACCCGTCAGCATCATAATTAAAGTTATAGCCGCCACGCACTGCGAAACGGTCATTAAACATTAACTCGATGCCGCTGTTCATTCTTTCTTTATTGTCGCCCGGGTGTTCGAATTGTCCGCCGATATTGCCTTTGATGCCCTCGCCGAAGTCCAAACCGAACATGGTTTCCAAATCAGCAAACACGCCGGTTTTGAAGGTAATCGGCAACGGAGCAGAATCATAGTCACGAGTCTCAGCGACGCCGCCGGTAGTGCTCGAAGTCCGCAAATCCGCGTACGAACCGTCAAACTTGGTGTCGGGGCCGAAGTTTTGAATGACCATACCCAAACGCATGGAGCGGAAGTCGGTTTGGTATTGCAAGCCGGCGTCGAAGCCCACGCCTTGGGAAACCACGCCGGCGAGTTCTTCACCCATTCGCTCATGGGAACGCCGCTGCCGGCATGACGATGGAAGCGCCCGGTGCCGCGCGGCCCGCGCAGCAGCGCGCCCTCGACGCACAGC